>JAQSCR010000421.1 GCA_029945495.1 Pseudolabrys sp.
GTCCCTGGCGTCCCGCGCGCGATGTTTGAGGCTTGCTCCGTTCCGCCCCCGGTGGATTGACCTTTCAAGCGGCCTCTTGCGCTAGGCCGCCTATCCACCGCTGCGGGACCCAGTCATGGCGCGGGCGCTCCGACAGCGCAGGGGGCCATGACGTCGGCGGGTCCCAGTGGCGTGCGGCTTGCACGCCGGGACGGAGCGGCTTGGACCGCCGGGGAGGGAATTTCGCGCCGCATCTCCAGCGCTCACTTACCGGCCACCGCTCCCCGCCCCGCATCTGAAGATGCTGTACAGACACCCCTCAATGGGGCGGGATGAAACCTATATAGTCCTACGATGGGAATGTTGTCAAGAGGCGATTTGCGGGCTGGGGACGTCTGTTGCCCGTACCGCGTCGCTCGTGGTCTGATTCTAACATTCGCATCCCTTCGCGGAGGCACTTTTGCGAATGTTAGAATCAAAGGACCACTAGCAAGTTATTGTTGCTAGTGGAGCTTTGGATTTGACGTTCGCTTAAGATATTCTCGGCAAGTGGGTAGCGAACGTCAAATCCGCTCCACTAGGCGTATCAACGCGGACGCGCGCACCGCCGTCGACGGGAAGCGGCACTTCTTTTTCACCGGACAATTCAGGGTTACCAAGACGATGGCCACCGACAAGAAAACCAAATCCGAGCCCGCGCCGAAAGCCGAGGCGGCGGCCAAGAAGGACGCCCCGGCGAAGGCCAAGGAGCAGACGAAGGAGCCGACGAAGGACAAGGCTGTTTCATCTGAGGCAGCCGCGCCGGAGAGCGGCGACAAAGCTGCCGCGCCCAAAAGCTACAGCCGGGGCGAAGGCCAGAAGGCGGTCACGCAGGCCTATAAAGACAACTGGAACGCGATTTACGGCAAGAAGAGCGCGCCCAGGACCAGGAAGGCCGCCAAACAATCCATCAAGAAATCCACCAAGAAATCCGCCAAAAAATCGGCCAAAAAATCGGCCAAGAAGACGATCAGGAAGACCGTTAAAAAGAAAAAGAAGAAATAGCGGCGTCTCGTCTTTTATGTAGCGGCGACAAACAGTGCACGCATCAAAAACAATCATCCGTCGCATTCAAATGTTTGGCGGTTTTCATGCCGTGCGCGGCATGGCGCAGCGACGGCGAATTGCCTAGCTAGGCGGTGAGGCCGCAGCCCGCGGTCGATTTCCCCAAGCGGCTTTATGAACCAATCCCTCCCGAAATACGGCCTGATGCTCGGCAACTTCGCCACCGGGCTTTGCATTCTGGCGCCGGCCGGCATGTTGCCCGTTCTGGCCGAGGGCGTTGGCGTCGGCATTCGCGAAGCCGGCTTGCTGGTGACCTATGGCGCGGTGATCTTGTGTTTCGGTTCGCCGCTGGTCGCCTGGCTGACGACGCGCATCGACCGGCGCACGCTCCTGGTCGGCTCGCTCGCTTTCATGGTGGTCGGGCAGGCCGCATCCGCCATTGCGCCGAACTATGCCACCGTGTTGGCGCTGCGGCTGGCAATGGTCGCAGGCGCGGCGGCGTTCACGCCGCAAGCTGCCAGTACGATTGTCCTGCTGGTGGCGGCAAAGGAACGATCCAGAGCGATCGCCTTTGTGTTTCTCGGCTGGTCGTTGGCGGTTGCCGGCGGATTGCCGCTGCTTACTTTCGTCGCGGCCTATGTCGGCTGGCGCGGGGCCTTCGCCTTCGCGTCGCTTGCGGCTCTGGTGCCGGCCATTCTGCTGATGTTTGCTTTGCCGCGCGAATTGCGCGGGCCGCCGCTGTCGCTGCACAGCTTCAATGTGCTGGCGCGCAGCCGCAAGATTTTGCTGTTGCTGCTGATCACGATTCTGTCGATCGCCAGCCAGATCATTATTTTCGTCTATCTGGCGCCGCTGCTGCAAAAACTGACCGGCGCCAGTCACGAAGTCATCGGCCTGATGTTCGCGCTGTTTGGCGTCGCCGGATTTGTGGGCAACGTGATCGCGACCAATCTTGTCGGCAAGCTCGGTGGCTGGCTGACCTCGGGCATATTCCTGGCGTGCATCTTCATCGGCTTGTCGTTGTGGTCGTTCGGCGCCGGCATCCTGCCGGTGATGGGTGTCGGCATCGCCTTCATGGGCTTAGGCTTTGCCGCCACCAATTCGATGCAGCAGGCGCGGCTGGTGCAGGCCGCGCCCGAGCTGTCGAGCGCCTCGGTGGCGCTCAACACTTCGTCGGTCTACGTCGGACAAGCGATCGGGTCGGGGGTCGGCGGCATCATGTTCGGCTTCGACCTGCTGCACGGCATCGGCTTTGTCGGTCTTGCCTTTGTCGCGGCCGGCTTCGCGGTGTGGAGCATGACGCGGGATCGGCAGGCGCCCGCGGCTAGCTGATCACGCCGACGATCGCGCCCATCAGGCAGGTGGTCAGCGTGCCCGAGACGATCGATTTGCCGCCGCTATCGATGCGCCCGATCAGCCCCGCCCGACGAACGGCATGGTGTTGGCCATCACCGTCATGAACAGCACGTTGGCGTCGAGCGGCAGGCTGGCCATGTAGACGACGGCGTTGCCGACGTTCATCGCGTCCATGCGCGGCTCGATCATCTTGGTGCCGTTCGGCTGCGGCACGCCGTCGCCGACCACCATGCGGTCGGTCATAGGTGTCGCGGCATTGCCGATATCGACCTGGCCGCAGCAAATATTGTACTTGCGGGTATCGAGCGAGGTCGACTTGGTGAGGCCGGTGACCGCGTGCTTGGTCGAAGTATAGGCGATCGAGAACGGCCGCGGCGCATGCGCCGAGATCGAGCCGTTGTTGATGATGCGGCCGCCCTGCGGCTTCTGGTCCTTCATGATCTTGATGGCTTCCTGCGTGCACAGGAATATGCCGGTCAGATTGGTGGCGACCACCTGCTGCCAGGTCTCGAACGGCAGGTCTTCGATCGGCACCGGCGGCGCGCCCATGCCGGCATTGTTGAACAGCACGTCGAGGCGGCCGAACGTGGATTTCACCTTGGCAAAAAGCGCGACGATATCGTCACGCTTGGAGACGTCGGTCGGCACCGACAAAGACTGCTGGCCGACGGCGTTGATTTCGGCGCCGACCGCGTCGAGCGGCTCCTTGCGGCGGCCTGCCAGCACCAGATTGTAGCCGGCCTTGGCCAGCGCGATGGAGACGGCGCGGCCGACGCCCGATCCGGCGCCGGTGACGAGCGCGATTTTTGCAGTCATTGGATGTCCTTCCCTGATGCCCCGTTCCGGTGCGTTTATTCTTGTCACCGCATATCAAATAAATCGCGCCCCGGCCATCGTCTCCGGCGCGGGACGCGGGCGGCATTTGCGGGCAACGGGGGTGGTTAGCCGGCCATCGCCGATGGGACGTCGACGGGGAGGTAGTCTTGCGGCGCGCGCAGGCGGGCGCTGATCTCGGCCGGCGTCGCCGCCTTGCCGAAGCGGTAGCCCTGCATGAAGTGCACGCCGGCGGCGCGCAGGAACAGGTGCTGGTCGGCGGTCTCGACGCCTTCGGCGGTCACTTTCATGCCGAGGCCGCGGCCGAGGCTGACGACCGCGTGGACGATTGCCGCGGCGTCGGCGGCCTTTTCGATCGACAGCACGAAGCTGCGGTCGATCTTGAGTTTGTCGAACGGGAAGCGGCGCAGATACAAGAGGCTCGAATAGCCGGTGCCGAAATCGTCGAGGGCGAGGCGCACGCCGAGCGCCTTGAGCCGCAACATGCCGGCCTCGGCGGTGTCGATATTGCCGAGCAGCACGGTTTCGGTGAGTTCGAGCTCGAGACGGGCCGGATCGAATCCGGTGTCGTCTAGGGTTTTCTCGACCAGGCCGGCGAAATCGGCGCGGCGGAATTGCAGCGGCGAAACGTTGACCGCGACGGTGAGCTCCGGCCAGGCCTTGCCGTCCTCGAGCGCCTGGCGCAGCACCCAGGCCCCTAACTCGACGATCAGCCCGGAATGTTCGGCGATGGCGATGAACTCGACCGGCGGGATTTCGCCGCGCGTCGGATGGTTCCAGCGGCACAGGGCCTCGACGCCGGTCATGGTCTCGCCGCTCTTGTTGACGATCGGCTGGTACATCACCCGCAGTTGGTTGTTCTCGATCGCCTCGCGCAGGTCGCCCTCGAGCAGTTTGCGCTTCGACAGGTCGGCGTCCATCGCCGCGTCATAGATGCAGGCGCGGTTGCGGCCTTCGTTCTTGGCGCGGTACAGCGCCATGTCGGCATAACGCATGATATCGGCGGCGCCGGCGCAATTGCGGTCGATGATGGCGATGCCGATCGAGGCGCCGATGACGATGTTCTGGCCGCCGATGTTATAGGGCGCGCAGAGCGCGGTGATGATGCGCTGCGCCAGCGCCATGATCTTGACGGCATCGCCGCCGACGCTGGAAATCACCGCGAATTCGTCGCCGCCGAGCCGGGCCACCAGATCGCCGCCGCGCAACGTATGCGACAGGCGCAGCGTGACGTTGCGGATCAATTCGTCGCCGACCGGGTGGCCGAGCGTGTCGTTGACGTCCTTGAAATGGTCGAGGTCGATATACAGCACCGCGGCCGGCGCGTTGCTGGAGTGGACCTCGTCGATCACCGCCTCGAGGCGTTCGCCGAAGAAGATGCGGTTGGGCAGGCCGCACAGCGGATCGTGCATGGCGAGATGGCGCAGCCGGGTTTCGCCAGCGGCGATCGCCACCGCGGTGCGGCGCATGTAGCGCAGCACGAAGGCCGCGAGCAGGGCAAAGCCGGCGAGCGCGACGGCGATGAACGGCACGACGCTTTGGACGATCTCGGCGCCGGGCCGTTTCGCCGTCCAGGCAAAGCGGGCGATGCGCTCGCCGTTCGGCGCGCTCAGCTCGTAGACGAAATCGCCTTCCGGCACCGCGCCGTCGCCGACCGCGCGCAGGTTGGTCAGGCCGATCTGGGTGGCGATGCCGGCGAGCACGTCGTCATTGATGAACTTGACCGACAGCATGATCGGCGCGGCGGTGTCGGCCGCGGTGGCGATGCCTTCGTCCGAGCCGACCGCGACGGCGGCGATGGCCGCCGGCTGGCCGAGAACGCTGCGCAGCGCCACCGCGTGTTCGTGCACGCCGGCGTCGGTCTGATGGGCGACACCGAGCCGGATCGCGCCCGGCATGATGGCGCTGCGGCCGCGCATGAAGTCGATGAGTTCGGCAAGTTCCGGATGGGCGCGCGCGAACCAGGCCTTGTCGGCGGCATGGTGGCCGACCATCGAATAAAGCGGCTGGTCCTTGCCATCGAACACCAGGATGTAGTCGTGCTTGAAATAGGCGGCGAGCCAGGCGCCGGCGCGCTGCTCGGTCCAGACCGGGTCGAACTTGCGGCGGATATTCTCGGTCGCGCTTTGCGAGGAGGCGACGCTGTCGACCTCGCGCAGCACGCGCAAGCCGTAATTGCTCAGCGCGCCCGAGAACAATTGCCGTTCGTGCGCGACCGCGACTTCGTCGGCGCGCTGCGCCGACGACAGCACGGCGACGACGATGCAGACGATGGCGACGGCGACAATGACGCCGATCGGGACCACCACGCTCAGGCGGGCGCGGTCCCAATGGGTGTACCGTTGCTGCTCGGAGGCGCGAGGCGCGGCCAAATCCGACAAAATAACGTCCCCTAAATCGTCCTGTGCATTGGACTTTTCGGAACGGAACTTAAGAGCGAAAGCTTGCGAAATAGCTTTCGTTTGGGCAGGGCAGCGCGGGTGCGCGGCTACCGGAGGTCAATTCGCCGGTTGCCGTTAACGGCCGGTAAAAATGCGTGCAGGAACTCCGGGCACAACCTGGTTTTGGCGGGGGTGCGCCCGAAAAATCCACCCGCAAACGATGTGGATCAGCCCGGACTGCGGTAGGGCGGCCGCGGGATGGCGATGTGGGCGGCGCGCAAGGCCGCCGACCATCGGGCGCGCAGGTCCTGGAAATAGGGTTCGCCCGGCTCGATCCGGTAATTGACCTCGGCGTCGCAAGCGTCGCGCCGCGCCACCAAGAGGTCGATCGGCAGGCCGACGCCGAGATTGGAGCGCATGGTGGAGTCCATCGAGATCAGGCCGATCTTGAGCGCGTCATAGATGTCGGTCTCGAACTCGATGGCGCGGTCGAGCACCGGCTTGCCGTATTTGTGCTCGCCGATCTGCAGATAGGGCGTGTCGGTGGTGCATTCGATGAAGTTGCCGGCCGAGTAGATCATGAACAGGCGGAGCGTGCCGCCCTTGATCTGGCCGCCGAACAGGAAAGCCACGGCATGATCGACGTCGGCTTCTTCCAGCGCCTTGCCTTCGATTTCCTGGATGGTGCGCACGGCATTGCCGATGCGCTGCGCCGCCTGGAACATGGTCGGCGCGTTCATCAGGGTCTCCAACTCGCCAGTCTCCGGATTTTCGATGCCCTCGGTCAGCATCGAGCGCACGGTCTGGCTGAGCGACAGATTGCCGGAGGAGGCGAGCGCCATGATGCGTTCGCCCGGCTGCGTATAGATATGCAGCTTGCGGAAGGTGGAGACGTTGTCGAGGCCGGCATTGGTGCGCGTGTCTGCGATCATCACGAGGCCTTCACGCACGAGAATTCCGCAACAATAGGTCATAGGCTCTGTCTTCTTTCGGGGGCCGAAGCTTCAGGGGTTCGAGCGATGCCGGAGCGCCGGCGCGGTCATGACTGCGATTGCCAACTCGCCTGATCGACGTCGATCATCACCTTAAGGGTTTCGCCGCCGCCGCCATAGCGGGTGCCGCGCACCGGCGCGGCGCCGAGGTAATCGAGGCTGACGGCGACGCGGACATGCGCCTCGGTCGGCGAGATGCCGTTGGTCGGATCGAAGCCGACCCAGCCGAGCTTGTCGACATAGGCCTCGGCCCAGGCGTGGCCGGCGTCCTGTGCGGTGACGTCGTCCTCGCGATAGAAGTGGCCGCTGACATAGCGCGCCGGAATGCCGAGATGGCGCGCCGCGGCGATGAGAATGTGCGTGCCGTCCTGGCAGACGCCGCGCCGCCCGGCGAAGGCTTCCGCCGCCGTGGTTTCGACATGGGTCGGCTCGACGTCGAAGGTCATCTCGTCATTCACACCCATCATCAGCGCGTGCAGCAGCGTCAGCGCGTCGGCGCCGGCTTCGGCGCGCGTTGCTTCGGCGAAGTCGATGATCGCCGCGTCCGGCGTGGTCAGCGCGGTCTCGCGCAGATACAGCCCCGGCGGAAACCGCTCGATTGCGCCGCTGACGATGCCGTGGGTATCGTGGGTGTCGACCTCGCCGGCGACCGTCACCGACAATTCGTCGAAAGGGCCTTCGGCGCTAAAGACGTGGCTGACATTGCCGAAGGCGTCTTCATGCTGATGCAGCTGGCAGTCCTGCGACACCTCGACCCGCCAGTTGACCACGAACTGTCCGTCGTCGTTGCGCGGCGTCAGCCGCAGCACCTGCGTCACGCTCTTGGGCGGCGACTCGTAATGGTAGCTGGTGGCGTGCGAGATGCGAATCCGCATGGGGCTTTTCGGGTGCCTAAAGCGCTGCTGGTCAAACTGGACAATGACGGGCCGCACTGTCACCTGCGCGGGCAGCCTTCATAGCAGGAATTGCTCGGTGATGGCACCACCCAGGCGATTGTTCTCGGTGATGAATTCGCCAATGAATTCGTGCAGTCCGCGCTGGAAAATGCCGTCCATCTTGCTGTTTTGCAGCCTGGTGCGCATGCCGCGCGCCTGGCGCTGCGCCGCGCCCTGGCGGCCATAGGTGCCGGCGATCTGGTCGAGATTGCGCACGATCGCCTCGTAGCAGGACGACAGCGAGCGCGGCAGTTCGTCCTTGAGGATCAAGAGGTCGGCGACCAGCCAGGGCTTGAGGCTGTCGCGATAGACCCAGTGATAGGCGGTGAGCGCCGACACCGAGCGCAGGATCGCCGCCCACTGGAAATAATCGAGCGGGCCGCCGACGCGCTCGTTGTCGGGCAGCAGCAGATGATATTTGACGTCGAGAATGCGCGCGGTGTTGTCGGCGCGCTCCATGTAGACCCCGAGCCGCGAGAACCAGTAGGCGTCGCTGCGCAGCATGGTGCGGTAGGCCGAGCCGTCGTAGCGCAGCGAGGATTCCTGCACCCAGCGCAGGAAACGCGAGAACTCCTCGCGCGAGGTCGGGCCGTTGCCGTAGCGCTTGAGCTCCAGCCAGGTGCCGTTGATGGCGTCCCACATTTCCATGGTCAGGGCGGTGCGCACGGCGCGCGCGTTGTGCCGCGCAGCTTCGAAGCAGGAGCGGATCGACGACGAATTGGCGGTGGAGAAGGCGAGGTAGTCGGTGACGTTTTCCTCGTTGGCTTCGTCGTAGAGCTTGAAGAAGCCGGTGGCGCAGCCGGCGGTCAGCACCGCGGATTCCCATTCGTTGCTGGCGCCGACATAAGCGAGCGGCAGCGCCGACAGCCGCTGCGTGGCGTCGAGAATGCGCGCCAGATATTCGGCGCGCTCGACGTAGCGCGAAAGCCAGTACAGGTTATCGGCGGTGCGGGAGAGCATGCGCTTAGTATTCCGCGTTTGTCATTCCGGGGCGCGCCCACGGCGCGAACCCGGAATCCAGACGCTTGCGCGAGTCTCTGGATTCCGGGTCCGCCGCTTCGCGGCGTCCCGGAATGACGTTGAGGTGTTCAACCATCCAGCACCCACGTGTCCTTGGTGCCGCCGCCCTGGCTGGAATTGACCACCAGCGAGCCTTTCTTGAGCGCGACGCGGGTCAAGCCGCCCGGCACGATGCGCACGCCATTGCGGCCGGTGAGCACGAAAGGCCTCAGGTCAACGTGGCGCGGCGCCACGCCTTCCTCGACGCAGGTCGGCGAGGTCGACAGCGCCAATGTCGGCTGAGCGATGAAATTGTTCGGCGCGGCTTTCAGCTTGGCGCGGAACTGCTCGATGGCGATCTTGCTGGCGGTCGGCCCGATCAACATGCCGTAGCCGCCGGAGCCGTGCACTTCCTTGACCACCAGCTCGGGCAGATGATCGAGCACGTATTTGAGATGCTCCTCCTCGCGGCAGCGCCAGGTCGGCACGTTTTTCAAGAGCGGTTCTTCGCCGAGATAGAATTTCACGATTTGCGGCATGAAACTGTACACCGCCTTGTCGTCGGCAATGCCGGTGCCGACCGCGTTGGCCAGCGTGACGTTGCCGGCGGCATAGGCCGACATCAGGCCGGGCACGCCGAGCACGCTGTCGGAGCGGAAGGTCAGGGGATCGATGAAGTCGTCGTCGACGCGGCGGTAGATGACATCGACGCGCTGCGGCCCTTGCGTCGTGCGCATGTAGACGATCTCGTCCTTGACGAAGAGATCGCGGCCCTCGACCAGTTCGACGCCGAGCTTGTCGGCCAAGAACGAATGCTCGTAATAGGCGGAGTTGAACACGCCGGGGGTGAGCAGCACGACGGTCGGCTCGCGCGGCGTCGACAACGGCGCGACCGACTTCAAGCTGCGCAGCAGTTCGTCCGGATAGTTCTCGACCGGAGCGATGCGGTGGCGCGAGAACAATTCCGGAAACAGCCGCATCATGATCTCGCGGTTCTCCAGCATATAGGAGACGCCGGAGGGCGTGCGGGCATTGTCTTCCAGCACATAGAAGGTCTCGGCATCGACGCGGATGATGTCGATGCCGGCGATGTGCACGTAGATGTCGTGCGGTACGCGCTGGCCGTTCATCTCCGGGCGGAACGCCGGATTGCGGTACACCAGGTCTTCCGGAATGATGCCGGCGCGCAGGATCTCGCGCGCGCCATAGACATCCTTGATGAACATGTTGAGCGCGTTGACGCGCTGGGTCAGGCCCTTCTCCAGCAGCCGCCATTCGGAGCCCGACATGATGCGCGGAATGACGTCGAAAGGGATCAGCCGTTCGGTGGCGTCGGCCTCGCCATAGACCGCGAAGGTGATGCCGATGCGGCGGAAAATGAGTTCGGCCTCGCGCCGCCGGTAATCGAGCACGTCGGGCGGCACTTCGGACAGCCAGCGCGACAGCTCGCCGTAGGCCGGCCGGATTTCGTCACCGTCGTGACCCTTCATCTCGTCGAAGGCGGCAGCCATTCCTGAAATCCCCCAGCAGCACTCAATGCACCAACGCGGAATTAGTCCCTGACAGTCTGCCTCATCCCCGGCCTGGAGTAGAGGTGGCGCGTTGTCTCGCAGCTGTATTCTGCAAGGTCCGGGCCAAAAAATACCTAGGAGAAACACGTATTTGCGCCGATCGAGGCCCGCTGTCCCCAGGTCATTGCCTAAAATATGGGCGATTGGCTAAGCCGGCGACAAGGACTGGGGTAGCATCGGGATCGGCGGCTTGAGCCGCCTGCCGGGGCACGCTACGTCTTGCCATCATCCGCCGCGGCCGATCCGAGCCCATTTCTTGCCGCCACCCAGAGCAGACAATGACCAGTGAAATCGTCACCGCGGCCATTCTTGTCATCGGCGACGAGATTCTGTCGGGGCGGACCAAGGACAAGAACATCGGCTACATCGCCGACTACATGACCGCCATCGGCATCGATGTGAAGGAAGTGCGGGTGGTGTCGGACGACGAGCCGGAGGTCGTCGCCGCGCTGAACGCGCTGCGCGCGCGGTACACTTATGTGTTCACCACCGGCGGCATCGGCCCGACGCATGACGACATCACCGCCGACTGCATCGCCAAGGCTTTCGGCGTCTCAATCGATTATCACCCGGAGGCGGTGGCGATCATGAAAGAGCGCGTCGCCAAGATGGGCGGCAAACTCAACGAAGCGCGCATGCGCATGACCCGCATTCCGGCCGGCGCCGCTTTGGTCGCCAACAAGGTGTCGGGCGCGCCGGGCTTTTGGATCGGTAATGTCATTACGATGGCCGGCGTGCCGTCGATCATGCAGGCGATGCTCGACGAGGTGGCGCCCAAGCTCAAGACCGGCGTCAAGATGCTGTCGGCCTCGGTTCGCGCCGACGCCAAGGAAGGCGATATCGGCACCGAACTGGGCGCCGTCGCCAAGGCCTATCCCGACGCGATCATCGGCAGCTATCCGTTCATCGACGAGAACGGCGGGCCGAACACCAATATCGTGGTGCGCTCGCGCGACGCCGGCAAGCTCGACGAGGTGCGCGCGGCGGTCGAGGCCATGCTTGCCAAGGTCAAGGCGCGGCTCGCGCATTAGTCATCACGTCCAGCCAAGGTTGTTGCATGCCAAAACCGCCGACCGAAGAAGCGCCCCGCCCGGAAAAAATCTTTCCGGTGTCCTGGGATCAATTCCACCGCGACACCCGCGCGCTGACCTGGCGCCTGCATGAAGCGGGGCCGTTCGAGGCGGTGGTCTGCATCACCCGCGGCGGCCTGGTGCCGGCGGCGATCGTGGCGCGCGAACTCAATGTGCGCATCATCGAGACCATCTGCATCTCCAGCTATCACGACTACAAGAACCAGGGCGCGATCAAGGTGATGAAGGGCATCGGCCACGAGGTGACCTCGATGCGCGCGGCCGGCAAGGGCGTGCTGATCGTCGACGACCTGGTCGACACCGGCAAGACCGCGCGCGTGGTGCGCGAAATTTTGCCGGCGGCGCATTTCGCTACCGTCTACGCCAAGCCGATGGGCCGGCCTCTGGTCGACACCTTCATCACCGAAGTGTCGCAGGACACCTGGATCTATTTCCCGTGGGATACCGCCTTGTCTTACGTGCCACCGATCCGCGCCGGCGGCGATTGAGCAAGCGCGCGTTGCGATGATTTGAGGTAGGATCGTCACGTTACAGCCGAGGAGAGTGCCGATGACCGCAGCGACCGCCGAGAAACGACCTGCTGAGGACCTGCTGTCGCGCGTCGTGCGCGCCAAGGATGTGCCGTGGCAGCAGACGCGCTTTCCCGGGTGCCACACCAAGACCTTGCTGTTCGACGCCAAGAGCGGCCTGGTGACCTTGCTGTTCAAGATGGACCCGGGCGCCGAATTGCCGGATCACGAGCACGTGCTGATCGAGCAGACTTATGTGCTGGAAGGTTCGCTGGTCGACAAGGAAGGCCCCGACGCGGGCATCGAAGTCGGCGCCGGCGAATTCGTCTGGCGCCCGGCCGGCAGCCGGCATTCCGCCTGGTCGCCGAAAGGCGGCGTCTTTGTCGCCATGTTCCAGATCCCGAACAAGTTCTTCGAGAAGGACGGCCGGGTGACCGACTCGGCCGGAAAGGATTGGGAATCGGTTTGGGGTCCGTTATTAGGCAAGTAGCTTAAAGCCGCCGCCGCGCCGGAGATCATCCGCCGTGCCGGCGGACGATGAAGACTAAAAAGCGGGCGTGGCGGAATGGTAGACGCAACGGACTTAAAAAGGCTTGCCGAAACAGGCGATTTTGACAGTGATCGCCAGTTGATTTCCGTCTTTCGAAAGGACTATCAGTCTGTTGTGTCCTTTGGACATACTTGCCAAGTTCTGGTTACCGGCGTCACCTAGGTCAATAGGTGACAATCTTCATGTGGTTCGTCGTAAATCGGCCAACCAAGTTAGCCCGATCATCGAGTTAGAATTAAATGAGAAAAGCTGAGAATAGTGAGTCTTCTGAAGATTTTGGTTGGGTTGCGAAGTTGGTAGCAGTGCTAGAAACCTTCCGTACCGTCGATCCCGACATTACGGCTAACCAAATCCTGGCGCTGCTGTTAATTGCGCGGGAGCCGGGTATCTCTCATCTTGAGCTTTCCGACAAGAACCACCTTAACGTCACGGGCAGCACCGCCACGCGCCTCTGTGCGATCCTCTCTGATCGCGGCAACAGGGGCGCGCCGGGGAAAGGCTTGATCGAAATCGGGCACGCTCCGGGCGATTATAGAGCCACGGCGCAATCATTAACTGCGGCTGGCCGCGAGTTGCTGGCGCGGGTGCGTAAGGAGGCAACTGCGTAATCGGAGCTAAAACGGACATAATATCTATTGTGGATTGATTGGGTTTTTGCGACGGAAACTGGTGGGTGACAATTTTGGTTACGATTGTCACCTTACCTGTCAGCGGACGTGGCGGAACTGGTATACGCAAGGGACTTAAAATCCCTCGCCCGTAAGGGCTTACGGGTTCGAGTCCCGTCGTCCGCACCAATCGTCTGTCAATTGGCAGGGACAGACTTAAAATCCGTTGGGAGTAATCCCGTCCGGTTCGAGTCCCGGCGCCCGCACCACGACTATAATTGCAACATCGCGGACGGCGCACCGGCCGGACTTCAACCCGCCTTTAGCGCGCCGCAAACAGAATGCTAAGGTTGCGCATGAGCAATTCCGTCAATCGGTGCCGCGTTTTTGCGACGGCGCTTGTCACTGCTGCCGCGGCCGCGGCCTTATCGGGCTGTGCGACGCAAGGCGGCTTCGAAGCCAGCAGCTTCCTTGTCACGCCCGGCAAGTACACTCTTTATTCCTGTCCGCAACTTGCGCCACAGACGGATGCGCGGATCGCACGCAAGCGGGAGCTGGACGCGCTGATCGCCAAAGCCGGCCCCGGCGCCGGCGCCGTCGCCTCGACTTTGGCCTATCGCACCGAATACGCGCAGGTGCAGGGCGAGATCGCCGAACTGGCGAAAGAGAGCGCCACCAAGAATTGCCCGCCGCCACCGCCGAAACCGGCCGCGGTGCCCAGTCCGCCGAAGCCGAAGAAGGGCAAGCCGGCGCGCGGATAGCGGCGCGCCTGGCGATGGAACTTTCCGCCGATATCGCTATTAATAGAGCAAGATCGCGCCATTCGGGCGCGAGGCAACGGGGGCTCCCATGACCACCAGTATTTTGATTAGTCTTCTGATCACATTTCTCGTTATCGTTCTCGTGCTTTATCTCGTCAACATGCTGCCGATCGATGGCCGCGCCAAGCAGATCGTGCGCATCATCGTCATCATCATCGGTGTGCTGTCGCTGCTGAAATACATCAACGTCTACTAGACCAATCCATAATGCACGGCGTCCTGTGTCGCGGGCATTTTCGCCGGCAGGATCGCCGTGCGCTTTTTTTAGAATTGGTCTAATTCGATACGCCGAAGTGATCGCCGCCGGCTTTACACGGCGCGCGCCATCGCGCATTCGTCGAAGCGCAATTATTGATACAGCCGCTTCGGCGCGGCTTCGACGTTCAGGCAGGCGCAGACGACAACCCCGGTCCACAGCAACAACGAAATCACGCCGATCAGGCGGGCGTGTTTTGTCGGCCGGAGCGACGCCGGTCCATCGGCCGGCAAGGAGGTGAGATAACCGCTGCGCTGGAAAAGCGCGGCGTTGATGACGCCGAGCACGGTGAGAATGAGCTTGAATGAAAAGTAGGCGTGACTGCCGACGTGAAGCGGATCGTATAGGAAAAGCGCAATGCCGGTAACGACGGCGATGCCGAAGGTCACGTAGAGCCAGGGGAGTATCTGTTCGGAAAAGGCACGCAGCGGCAGCGGCGCGCGCCAGCCGATGAGCCGCAAGTCCAGCACCGCGATGCCGCCGAAGAATGCCGCCATCGAGACGACGTGCGCCGCGCGGATCATGTAGTGATAGGGCTGAATAAAGAAACGGTAAGGACGCCAGTCGAGTGCGATCAACGCGCGGGACGGAATGTCGAAAACGTCGAGAATGTGCGGGTCGGGCATAAGTCGTCCGTGTTCATCGATGTGGAGAGACGTCGAAGGAGAAGCAGAAAAAATGTCCGATAAGATTGCAAGTCTCACTAAGCCGCTAACGACGAATGTCAAGTTACCGATCTTGTTTGGAGCGATTCTGATCTGCGCGACGATGTCTTCGGCGCGCGCCGAAGAGACTTATAAATTGACGCTGAAAGACCGTCGCTTTACGCCGAATGAATTGAGCGTGCCGGCGAACGAGCGCTTTGTCATCGAGGTCGAGAATCTGGATGCGACGCCGGCGGAGTTCGAGAGCAGCGATCTGCGCGTCGAGAAATTCGTCGTCGGCGGCGGCAAGATCGTCGTCCGCATGCGCGCGCTGAAGCCGGGCAGCTACAAATTCTTCGACGAATACAATCCGGATACGGCGACCGGAACGCTCATCGCGGTTGCCCCCAAATAGAGGCATCGGCGCGCGAGCGCCCGAACATCGCGCGAAATCCGTCGTGGCAAATCTTGAAATTGGAAGGAAAGATCATGACCAGCAGAAATACATGGCTCTGGCTCGGCGCGGCGGCGTTGGCACTCGCGTCGCCGGCGACGGCGCGGGAATATTTCGTCGGCGGTCCCGTGCACAAGAACGACATGGAAATCGTCGCCAACTATTTGGTCGGCGTCGAAATGGCGCCGATGATGCCGAACATGGTGCACGGCGCCGACGTCATTCACATCGAGGCCGACGTGCACGCGACGGCGGACAATTCCTGGGGTTATCCGGACGGCGCCTGGATCGGCTATATGACGGTCGGCTACACGCTGACCAAGGAAGGCTCCGACTGGAAGACGACCGGCACGCTCAAGCCGATGAACGCCAAGGACGGGCCGCATTATGCCGACAGCATCAAGATGGACGGCGCCGGCAAATACAAGCTCACTTATACGTTCTCGTCGCCCGAGCCGAACGGCTATTACCGGCACACCGACAAGGAAACCGGTATCAAGGAATGGTGGAAGCCATTCAGCGAGACCTTTGAATTCACCTATCCGCAGAAGTGATTTTGCGGCGATGACGGACAGGCCCGCCGCAACGGCGGGCCTGTTTGCGTATGGGGCCTTATTTGAGCATGATCTTATCCGAAAACCGGTTCCCACTTTTCGGGATCATGCTCTACAGTTTCAAGGCGCGCAGCCGCAACGCATTGCCGACGACGCTGACCGACGACAGCGCCATCGCCGCGGCGGCGATGATCGGCGACAGCAGCAGCCCGAACACCGGATAGAGAACGCCGGCGGCGATCGGCACGCCGGCCGAATTATAAATGAAGGCGAAGAACAGGTTCTGCCGGATGTTGCTCATCACGGCGGACGACAATGCGCGCGCCTTGACGATGCCCATCAGGTCGCCGCGCAGCAAGGTGATGCCGGCGCTTTCGATAGCGACATCCGAGCCGGTGCCCATAGCGATGCCGACTTGTGCGGCGGCGAGCGCCGGCGCATCGTTGACGCCGTCGCCGGCCATGGCGACGATGCGGCCTTCGCGAGTCAGTTTCTCGATCACAGCGCTCTTCTGATCGGGCAGCACCTCGGCCTCGACTTCGGTGATGCCGAGGCGTTTGGCGACGGCGAGCGCGGTGGTGCGGTTGTCTCCGGTCAGCATGACGACGCGGATGTTCGCCGCGGCGAGCGCCTTGAGCGCGGCGGGCGTCGTCGCCTTGACCGGGTCGGCGATGGCGAGAATGCCGGCGGGCTTGCCGTTGACGGCGAGGAAGATCGCGGTGGCGCCCTCGGCGCGCTGCGCCTCGGCGGCGTCATGCAGCGCGGCGGTGTCGATGCTCAGTTCAGCGAGGAATTGCGCCGAACCGAGCGCGATGCGTTTTCCCGCGACCATGCCGATGACGCCTTTGCCGGCCGGTGAATCGAAGCCGCGCACGGGGCTGAGTTCGAGATTGCGCTCGGCTGCGGCTTTGGCGATAGCGGCGGCAAGAGGATGCTCGCTGCCGCGCTCGACGCTGGCCGCCAGGCGCAACACTTCCGTCTCGTCGAAGCCTTCGGCCGGCAGAACGGCGACGACCTTCGGTTTGCCTTCGGTCAGGGTGCCGGTCTTGTCGACGACGATCGTGTCGATCTTCTCCATGCGCTCGAGGGCTTCGGCGTTCTTGATCAGCACGCCGGCCTGGGCGCCGCGGCCGACGCCGACCATGATCGACATCGGTGTGGCGAGACCGAGCGCGCACGGGCAAGCGATAATGAGAACGCTGACGGCGGCCACCAGGCCGAAGGCGAAACGCGGTTCGGGGCCGAACCATGCCCAGGCGGCGAAGGCAATCAGCGCAACGGCGATCACCATCGGCACGAACCAGCCGGCGACCTGATCGGCCAGCCGCTGGATCGGCGCGCGTGAGCGCTGCGCGGACGCCACCATCTGCACGATTTGCGCCAGCAGCGTGTCGCGTCCGATCTTGTCGGCGCGCATGATGAAGCTGCCGGAGGCATTGAGCGTGCCGCCGATGACGCGCGCATCCTTCTCCTTCGTCACCGGCATGGATTCGCCGGTCACCATCGATTCATCGAGCGAGGAGCGGCCTTCCAGCACGGTGCCGTCGACCGGTACCTTGTCGCCGGGCCGCACGCGCAGACTGTCGCCAACCTTGACATCGTCGAGCGAGACTTCCTCGTCGCTGCCGTCGGCCATGACGCGGCGCGCGGTCTTCGGCGCCAGATTGAGCAGCGCCTTGATCGCGCCGGAGGTGGCGTCGCGCGCGCGCAACTCCAGCACCTGGCCCATCAGCACCAGGACAGTGATGACGGCGGCGGCCACGAAATAGACCGCAGGCAGGCCGCCGTGGCCCCGGTAGGCGGCCGGAAACAAGACGGGCGC
>JAQSCR010000422.1 GCA_029945495.1 Pseudolabrys sp.
CACACTGGTCGCGATGCGTTGGAACGACTGGTCGCGATCGCCGGAATGCTCAGGCCCTTCGCGACATTCCGCTGCAACGCAACAACTGGGTCGCTTTCGGAGCGAAGCGGACGTTCAGCGCGCCATGCTCACCGCACCGGATTTTATGACTACGCGGCTTGCCTGTGCGCCCGCATACTTCGGATAGCCGACAGCGGAAATCTCTGACTGGGGTAACGGTGCGGGCGGGCTCAGACAAGCGGATATTCTTTTGGGCAATCAAGCCTATAGAGCGGAGCACACCTCCGCTCCTAATGTGGTGACAGGACCCCTAATACGCACCGGTAGAAGTCCATACTTAAGCGACTGTCGTCGACTTCAAATGTCGGAGGCCGGACCGGTGACGCCGCACCTCATGATCGGGCAAGACCGGCCGATCTCCAACTTGATAGGAACGCTCAGACGCGCCAAAGATCGCAGGGTCAATGAGTGTAACGTAGGTACTTGACGCGCGCACCCTGCAGCGGGCCGAGTGTTCTACAGCGCCTTAAACTCAATTACGCCGCCGTGTCGGGCCGGGGGAAGGCGTGCTCGATCAGTTGCTGCTGCACCGTGGCGAGGTGCGTGCGCATCGCTTCCTCGGCGGACTTAGGGTTTCGCTCGCAAATGGCGGCGGCGATCTTACGGTGAGCCGTCGCGTAACGCGCCTGATTGTTGATGCAATGCGCGGTTTCGCGGCCGTGCCGCCAACTGCGGTCGGACGCAATGTGCAGGACCGCCTCGAAGATGGTGATCAAAACCGGGTTGCGGGCAGCCATCGCGATCCGCCGGTGGAAGGCGGCATCGGCCTTTTCATAAGAGACGGGGTCTTTGGCGACACGGCTCGCTTCTGCCGCCTCAAACAGTTTCTCGAAATCGGCAGAGGTGCCGCGCAGCGCCGCAAGGCGGGCGAGTTGCGGTTCGATCGCCATACGGGCTTCCAGCGTGTCGACCGGGTTTGTCAGTTTGGCGAGTTGAGCGCTCAGATCGAGCGTGCCGGCCTGCGCATGGCAGATCAGCGTGCCGCGGCCTTGCTGTCGCGTGATGCGGCCTTCGGCTTCGAGCGTGTCCAGCGCATTGCGAACGGCGCGGCGGCTGACGCCGATTTCCAGCGCCAGCAAGCGCTCGGGCGGCAGTTTTCCCGAGGCCTGAACATCGCGGCCTTCGACCAAGGCGCGCAGACGGCCCAACGCCGCCTCCTTGGCCTGCGCATGCGACATTGTGGCGCTGGAAAACGTCGCCGCTGCCGGCGTGAGAAATTCAGTGCTCACAGTTTTCTCTCCCCTTGGAACCGGCCTGTGCGTGGTCCTGCGCCGGATGTCAGTCCGCAGCCTAGCATAGCGTGGCGAACCAATAAAGACATTGGTGCAGGCAAGCGCGTTGACGTCCGAACCATGCGTGTTAGCCTTGGACCAAGCCAGAAGCCACACAATGGAGTTCTCCCATGTCTCCTCCTCCCGTCGGCAATGTCACACGGCTTCCCAACCGTGATACCGCCCTGAAATCTCTGTACGACGACGTTTCGTCGAAACACATGTTCCCGTTCTGGGCGACCTCGACCGACGTCGAACATGACGAAGTCAAGCAACTGCTGGCGACGCCGAAGGCCGTACCATTTTTGTGGCGATGTGCGGAAGACATCGAACCAATTCTCGATCGTGCAGTCGAGTTGGTTACGATGGAGGACAGTGAGCGGCGGTCGCTGGTGCTTGTCAATCCCGGCCTGGCGCCGAAGCGCGCGACGGTGAGCACCATGTATACGGCCTATCGCCTCAACGACGCCAACGAGATCATGCCGCCGCATCGGCACTCGCCGAGCGCGATCCGGTTCGGCCTCAAAGGCAAGGGTAATTTCACCGGCGTCGACGGCGAGAACATCGTTTTCGGCCCAGGCGACATGGTGCTGACGCCGAACGACACCTGGCACAACCACGGCACGGTCGGCAACGAGCGGGCGCTCAATCTGTCGGTGCTCGATCTGCCTTTGGTCGAGACCCTCAATGCGATCCACTTCGAACACGATTATCAGGAAGAGATCGATGGCAAGATGGTCAAGCTGAAGCAGCAGACCCCGCGCTTCTCGCCCGATTTTTCGCAACGGATTTACGGCTATGGCGGCATGATGCCGCGCTTCGCTAACAAGCAGAAGCGTGGCGCCGGCCTGTCATCGCCGATGTTCGTCTATCGCTGGGACATGATGCGCGAACTGCTCGATCGCCACCGGAACGAGGACGGCGATCCGCATGACGGGCTGATGGTTGAATACATCGATCCGACGAGCGGCGAGGCAGTGTTCAAGACGATCACCTTCATGGTGCAGATGCTGCAGCCCGGCCAGAAGACTCTGCCGGTGAAGACGACCTCCAGCCTGTTGGTCTCGCCTTTCGAAGGCAAAGGCCACTCAATCGTCGACGGCCAGAAGTTCGAATGGAATCAATTCGACACGCTGGCGATCCCGGGCGGCTCCTGGTTTGAGCACAAGAACGAGTCGTCGAAAGACCCGCTCTTTCTGTTCGTCGCCAGCGACGAGCCGACGCTCAAGAAGCTCGCCCTCTACAAGAAGTGGGGCAAATCCGAATCGGGCGAAATCTCGCGGATTCATGACTGATCGCTTGCGACCCGCGGCGTAGCGCGCCACGGGTCGCACTTAGTCGGTTGTCCTCTTGTCAGTGAGTTGCTTTTTGCCAAGCCAGTCCAACACCAAGTTAGTATCGCATATCGATTGTCCCGGCGGCGGTCAGGTCTGGGTCGAGGGCACGACGCTCTATGTCGGCCACATGCGCCCGACCAGCGGAACGACGATTATCGACGTCTCGGATCCGCGCAAACCCAAAACCCTCACCAAGCTTGATGTCCGCGAAGGCTGGCATTCGCATAAGGTGCGTGTCTCCGGCGATATCATGATCGTCAACCAGGAGAAGTTCGGCAAATCCGGCCGTACCGACATCGGCGGCGGCATCGATATTTACGATGTATCCAATCCGGCGACGCCAAAACTGATTACCGAATGGCGCACGGTCGGCGGTGGCGTGCATCGCTTCGACTTCGACGGCCGCTATGCTTACATCTCGCCGACGGCCGGAGGTTATATCGGCAATATCGTGATGATCCTCGATCTCGCCAATCCCGCCAAGCCGGTCGAGGTCGGCCGCTGGTGGATTCCCGGGCAATGGGAAGCCGGCGGCGAAGAGTATCCGTGGGCCAATTGGACGTCGCCGCGATGTCATCATCCGTTGCGCGTCGGCAATCGGCTTTATGTGAGCTATTGGCATCACGGCTTCTTTATTCTCGACATCGAGGACATGTCGAAGCCGAAGCTTGTTTCGCATGCCAACACCAGCCCCGCGTTTCCGCACCCGACCCACACCTGCCTGGTGATGCCCGATTTGCTCAAGGGACGGAAAGTCATGGTCGTGGCCGATGAAGACGTCGCCAAACTGTGGCCGTCGGCGCCGGCCTTCGCCTGGACCTACGACATCACACACGAACTGTCGCCGGTTCCGATTTCGACATTTCAGGTGCCGGGCCTCGACAAGGATGGCAGCCCGCAGCCGCCAATGACCGGCTGTCATCAACCGTCGGAGCGCTTTGCCGGCTCTATCGTTCCATTCGCGTGGTTTGCGCAAGGCCTGCGGCTGGTCGACTACGCCGACCCGTTCGCGCCGAAGGAAGTGGGCCATTACGTCCCCGCCGCGGCGCCGGGCGCCGATCGGGCGTCGTCCAACGACGTCACAATCGACAGCCGCGGCCTCATTTACCTCGTCGATCGCGTCAACGGCGTCGACATCATCGAAGCCTCCGCCGTCGGGTAAAATAAAGAGAGCAGCCATGAGCGACGAAAAACGTAAAGACGTCTATCCGATCGGCAAGAAGAATCCGAACCTGCCGTTCCATCCGGCCGTGCGCGCCGGCGATTTCATCTTCGTGTCCGGCCAGGTTGCCAAGGACGCCAATGGCAACATGATCTCGGGCACCATCGAAGAAGAAACGGCCGGCACCATCGAAACGATCAAGCGCGTTCTGGCCGAGGAGGGCGTCACGCTCGTCGACGTCGTTCGTGTCACGACCTATCTCGAAGATACCCGCGACTTCGGCCGGTACAACAAGGTGTTCGCCGAGTATTTCAAGGATGCCGTTCTCGCCCGCACTACCGTCGAAGCGCGGGCGGTGATCAGCACCAAGATCGAAATGGACGCGATCGCCTACAAGCCGAAATGAGCGCCAAGACGATGAATGTCACTGCCGCAAAATCCCTTGGGCCGCAATCGATCGCCGCCGCGGCGATGAAGCAGACCCAGCCAGCGCACATTGCAGCCACCAATGTTGCCGTGGATTTTATCGTTTCCGGACGCCGCCAACGCGTCCTGCATGATGTTAACCTCGCGGTGCCCAAAGGCAGTTTCGTCTCGCTGATCGGCCCGTCCGGCTGCGGCAAGAGCACACTGCTCAAGGTGATGGCCGGATTGATCGAACCCTCGCAGGGCGACATCCGCGTGGCCGGCATCAGACCGCAAGAAGCCGTCAAATCGCGCCTGATCGGACTGGTGTTTCAGGACGCGACCTTGTTGCCGTGGAAAAACGCGATCGAGAACGCGGCGTTTCTGCTGATGACCGCGGATGAAACCATGAAGAAAAGCGATGCGATGGACCGGGCCGCCGAAAAGTTGCGGCTGGTGGGTCTGACCGGCGCGGAAAAGAAGATGCCGTCGCAGCTCTCCGGCGGCATGCGTCAGCGGGTGGCGATCGCGCGTGCGCTGGCGCTCGATCCCGAAGTGCTGTTGATGGACGAGCCGTTCGGCGCGCTCGACGCCATCACCCGCGAGGAAATGAGCGAGTGCCTGCTCGATATCTGGGAGCGCACCGGCAAGACGGTCGTTCTTGTCACTCACTCGATCGACGAAGCGGTGCTGCTCTCGCGCGAGGTTCATGTCATGGGCACCGGACCGGCACGCATCATCGAGACGCTGCCGATCACCGTGCCGCACCCGCGCAACGAAGAAAGCTATTCCGACCCCGCCTTTACCGCTGCGGAAAGCAGGCTGCGAAGCCTGTTGATCGAAAGCCATCGGAGGACCCGGTGATGAGTGAGATAGCAGCCGAAGAAACGACGGCGAAGGAACTTGCCGGCTCCAGGGTTTGGCGCGGCCTGAAAGAGGTCTTGCCGGCCATAGCCTTGTCGGCGGCGATCCTGATCCTGTGGGAAGCCTTCATCCGGATTTTCGATGTGGCGACGTTTGTGTTGCCGGCGCCGTCAGCCATTGTCGTGTCGCTGATCAAGAACCGCGCGTCTCTCGCGGTTGCGACCCAGGCGACCGCCTTCGAGATATTCTTCGGCTTCGTGCTGGCGGCGATTGTCGGCGTCATGGTCGCGCTGCTGATCGTGCGGTTCGAGCGGTTTGGCCGTGCGCTCTATCCGCTCATCGTTCTGTTCCAGAACGTGCCCAAGGTGGCGCTGGCGCCGATCTTCATCCTTTGGTTCGGCTTTGAATTGACGCCGAAGATCCTGCTGATCGTCGTCATCGCGTTCTTTCCGGTGACCATCGACATGCTGGCGGGCCTGCAGTCGGTCGAACCGTCGTTCGTCTCGCTGATGCGGTCGGTCGGCGCGAGCAAGAACAAGATCATGTTGCGGGTGCGAATCCCGCACTCATTGCCGCACCTGATGGCCGGCCTCAAGGTCGCCATCACCTTCAGCGTCATCGGTGCGATCGTCGGCGAATTCGCCGGCGCCAACAGGGGACTGGGCTACGTCATCCAGTTCGCCTCGACGCAGCTCGACACTCCTTTGATTTTTGCCGCGTTGCTGGTCGTCTCGGCGCTCGGCCTGGCCTTCTACTACGTCGTCGAATTTGCCGAACGGCTCCTGGTTCCCTGGGCGCCGAAATACGATCCCATTCAACTCAACGGCTAGATCCAACCTAAGGAGACGAACACGTGAAACGCATGAAGACACTGTCAGTCGCTGCCCTTGTCACTTTGCTGAGTTCCGCTGCGTTCGCCGCTGACACGGTGACGGTGCAGCTCGACTACGTCGTACGCGGCAATCATGCGATGTTCTTCGTCGCCAAGAAGAAGGGCTATTTTGAAAAGCAGGGCATCGACGTCACCGCGATTCAGCGCGGCACCGGCTCGCCGAACGCGATGCGCATCGTCGGCAATGGCACCGCCCAGTTCGGCTTTGGCGATTTGCCGACTTTGGCGGTCGCCCGCTCGCAGAACGTGCCGGTGGTGGCGATCTCCGCGGTCAACCAGCACAGCCCGCTTGGCATGCTGTCGCTCGCCAGCAAGCACAAGCTGACCAAGCCTTCCGATCTGAAAGGCCTCAATATCGGCGTTCAGCCGTCCGGCTCGACCTACGTCTTCTTGAAGGCGTTCCTGGCGTCCAACGGCATGACCATGGACGACGTCAAGCAGAGCACGGTCACGCCGCCGTACGAAAGCTATCTGTTGCTGGGCCGCGTCGATACCGTGCCTGGATATATCGATGCCGAGGTGCCGGAGCTTGAAGCCAAGGCCGGCGGCCCGGGTTCGCTCTCGATCATGCAGGGCTCCGATTTCGGCTACACCGTCTACGGCTCGGGTCTCTTCACCTCGGAGAAGATGATCGCGGAAAAGAGCGACCTCGTGCAGCGCTTCGTCACGGCCTACACGCAGGCGTTCGCCGACGTCATCAAGAGCCCGAAAGAGGCTGCCGATATCATCGTCGAGGCCAACCCGGAATATGCCGATAAAAAGGATATTCTGGTCAAACAGATCGAGGCCGACGTCAAAGCGACTTTCTTCAGCGCCGACACCAAGGCCCACGGCATCGGCTGGATGACCAAGGAAAAATGGGCCAGCACCGCCAAAATTTTGCTCGATCAAGGCGCCATGACGACGCCGATCAATGTCGATGCCGCCTTCAGCGACAAATTTGTCGCTGGCGCCAAGCCGCTCAAGCAATAGATCGCAGATCTACCGGGAGAGTTAAAATGATCCGTCTACTTGGCCGCCAGACTTCTGGAAACGTCCAGAAGGTCATCTTCATGCTCGAGGAGATCGGTCTGAAATATGTCCGCGAGGACTACGGCCGTCAGTTCAAGAACACCGACACCGACGCCTATCGGGCGCTCAACCCGAACATGAAGGTTCCCACTTTGATCGACGACGATCTGTCGATTTGGGAATCCAATTCGATCCTGCGTTACCTCGCCGAAAAACATAGACCGGCCTTGACCGGGTCGACAGCGGCGGAAAAAACCCAGGTCGAGCGCTGGATGGACTGGCTTCTCGCCTCGCTGAACACGCCCTACGTCGCCGTGTTCAAGGACGCCAAGAAGCCGGCCGAGGAGCGCGGCGCCGATTTCCCGGCGCAAAGCGCCGACATGATTGCGCAGATGAAAATCCTCGACGGTCATATCGCCGGCAAGGAGTGGTTTGCGCTGGGAAAGATGACGCTTGCCGATATCGCTCTCGCGCCGATCGTCAAAAGGTGTCTCGAGTTTCCGATCGAGAAGCCGGCCTTTGCCGAACTCAGTCGTTGGCTGAAGGCCATTGAGGCGCGACCGGCCTTCGCGGTTGCGACCGGTGCCAAGCCGAGCGCATTGATGACGGCGGCCTGAGCGAAGCGGCGGCAGTAAAGCAAAAGCAGGCCACTTCTATGCCCGAACAGGCGTCGGCGTTCGATTACATCATTGTCGGCGCCGGCTCGGCCGGCTGCACGCTGGCGAACCGTCTGAGCGCGGACGGTCGCGCCCGCGTGCTGTTGCTTGAGGCTGGTGGCTGGGACCGCCACCCGTTTCTGAAGCTGCCGCTTGCCTGGGGCAAGGTCCTGCTCAACCGCATGTATGACTGGGGCTATGACGCCCAGCCGGAAGCGGGCATGGGCGGCCGCCGCATCGAAGTGGCGCGCGGCAAAGTCATCGGCGGTTCGTCCTCGATCAACGCTATGGCGTATGTCCGCGGTAACCGCGCCGATTACGCACGCTGGGCGTCACGCGGCTTGCCGGACTGGTCATACGAGAAAGTGCTGCCTTATTTCCGCAGGCAGGAAAGCTGGGAAGGTGGCGCCAGCGACTATCGCGGCAGTACCGGTCCGCTGGCAACGCGTAAGTCGCGTTATGAAGACCCGCTGGTGGATGCCTATATGGCTGCCGCTCAGGAGATGGGCTACGCGCTTAACGATGATTACAACGGTGCCGCCCAGGACGGCTTTGCCCGCATGCAGATGACCGTGCGCGGCGGCCATCGCGAGAGCGCGGCGACCGCCTATCTTCATCCTGTTCTGTCGCGCAAAAATCTGACTGTGCAAGTCAACTGTCTGGTTACGCGGGTTGCCATTAACGGCTCCCGCGCCACCGGCGTCGAATACGTCAAGGACGGCGAGCACCGTCTTGTGACAGCCGGGCGCGAAGTCATTCTCTGTGGCGCCATCAACTCACCGCAACTGCTGATGCTTTCCGGTGTCGGCGACGAAGCCGAATTAGCGGCGCATGATATTGCGGTCAAGACGGCATTGCCGGGCGTCGGCAAGAATTTGCAGGATCATCTCGCGGCGCTGCTGATCTATGGCCGCCGCGATCACAGCCCGTTGTTGCATCACATGCGCGCCGACCGGCTGTTGCTGGCGTTGGGGCAGGGGCTGCTGGCCGGGAAAGGTTTCGCGACAGAATTGCCGGGCGGCATTACCGGTTTTATCAAAACCACTCCGGACGAGCCGATCCCCGATATCCAGTTGCTGTTCATCGCCGGATCGCTGGCCGCAAAGCCCTATCTGCCGCCTTTCAGTCAGCCTTTCGCCGATAGTTTCGCCTGTCGCGTCGTGCTGCTGCATCCCGAAAGCCGGGGCTCGATCAGGCTTGCTTCAGCCGATCCGGCGGCGCATCCGTTGATCAACCAGGGCCTGCTGTCGGTCGATCGCGATTGGCGCAAGCTCTCGGCCGGCATTCGCATCTTCCGCGAACTGGCGCAGTTGCCGCGGCTTGCGCCCCATGTGGCACGCGAAATCGGCCCCGGCGCGGGTGTGACGACTGAAAGCGACCTCGAAGCTTACGTGCGCAAAACTGCTGTCACCGCGCATCATCCCTGCGGGACATGCCGCATGGGGCCGGCAAGTGAAAGCGCATCGGTCGTCGATTCCGAACTGCGGGTTCATGGCATCGAGGGGTTGCGCGTGGTGGATGCTTCGGTATTTCCCGACCTTGTCGGCGGCAACATCAATGCCCCGGTGATTATGATTGCCGAAAGAGCAGCCGATTTCATCTTGAATGCGCATTGAGCGCGACGACGCGGCTATTGCGCCTTGAGGCCGGCGCGTTGCGCTACGTCCGTCCAGCGCGTCACTTCCGCTTTGAAAAATGCATCGAACGCCTCCGGGCTAGTCGCCATCGGCTCGACACCGATCGCGGCAATACGCTCGCGCGTTGCCGGGTCTTTCATGGTCTGCACGATCGCATTGTTCAGTTTAGAAATGACTTCTCGTGGCGTGCCGGCGCGCACCAGTACGCCTTGCCAGGCCACGACGTCGAGGTCGCCGCCGAGTCCCGCCTCGCCGATAGCCGGAATGCCCGCGAATGCTGGCAAACGTTCCTTCGTCATCACGGCGAGCGCGCGCAAATTACCTTGGGCGATGAAAGTCTGCATGGTGGGCGTCGGCGTGTCCCAAAGGAGTTGAACGTCGCCGGCGACCAGCGCCTGCATCGCCGGCGCGCTGCCGCGAAACGGCACGTGGACCAGGCGGATGCCGGTGCGCCGCGAGAAGAGTTCGGCGGCGAGGTGAGCGGAAGATCCGACGCCGCCGGAGGCATAGGTGATTGTATCGGGGGCGGCCTTCGCCGTTGTGACCACGTCGGCAATACTGCGGAAAGGGGACTTGTCGACGGTGAGCATGAAGAGCGGCACGCTCGCGACCTGTGAGACGGCCGTCAGGTCGGCCGTCGTATCGTAATTCAACTTGACCAGCGCCGGCGCGACGGCGAGCGAGAATATACCGAACAGCAAAGTCTGGCCGTCAGGCGGCGCCAGGATCGCCGCGTTCGCGGCAATACTGCCGCTGCCGCCGGGCTTGTTCTCGACGATAACCTGCTGACCGAGAATCGGCCCCATGCCATTCGCCAGCACCCGCGCGACGGCATCGACCGTCCCGCCGGCGGCGAAGCCGACGAGGATCCGCACCGGGCGATCCAGAAATGCGGCGCAAGCGCCGCGCGGCAGGCCGATAAGGGCAGCACCAATCGCAGACAGCGCCAATCCGCGGCGAGAAATTAGGTGCGATGTCATACGTGGTCCCTTTCTAGCTTCCGGCCTTGCACTGGATACAATCATTGGGCCTCGCCACGGTCAATCATCGTAAAATCCAAACCATAATCGCTTTGACCAATGGACAAGATATCTTCGCGGCGGTGAACGAATTGAGGAAATGCGTGTGCTGCGCCCTCCGAAGCTGGATCGGCGTGATCATGGTTTCTTCGCAGGCGTGTTCGAAAAGCAAGGTCGAATCGATGCCTTCCGACTGGAAACGCGACTTGCTCGAAGTGTTCCCTTTCTCCCTGTCAAATTGAAGTCTCGGTCAGCCGTGCCGGGTGACCGGCTTCGACCCGTCAGGCGCAGTGCGGGTAAACTTGGGGGTAACGGCGCGGCAATAGCGAATCACTCGGCAGTATCAATAGGTAGCGGGGGAGGAAGGGCGCCGAAGGAGTCCCAGAGCCTTACAGCCTTGCGTGCCGCATTCATTGCGCTAGCCATTGAGCAAACCGTGTTCATTATTAGGAGTAACGGTGCATCCGTGAATGCAGTCAAAAATCTCGATGTGAAAGTCGAGTTCGCTCGCCGCTGGCCTACTGGTGAGGCCGATTAGCGGAAACGAGATAGCGCCATTCGCAGCGCATATCGGCGTGGCGTGCTCGCGGCTTCCCGTGAATTCTGCAATGAGACCATCAATGATGTTGAATGGATTTGGGCCATCGCCGGTAGTGGTCCAGTTGTTCCGAACCGGAAAGTCTAGGTGCGGAGTCTGCGGACTCTATGAACGCAACCGCAAAATCCCAAAATCCCCAACTGCGGTGGAATGAATTCCATTCGACAAATGCAATTCCCGCCGAAATGAGAAGAAACCATCCGAGCTTGCGTAACCGACCCTCATCAGCATAACGCCGAAGATATTCTCTGGCTGGCCGCATCATCGACCGTTCTCACGGTTTGCCGGTATGGGCGACAGATTTATCTGAACTCGGTGGCCGTGGAGCCGCCCCGTTTTCTGGTCCAGCTACTATGCAATTTCTCGGGCTGCTTGAGTTTGTCGTGCGAACTCGTTCGGCGTCAAGTTGCCAATCGAGGTATGCGGCCTGTCAGTGTTGTAGTGGCTCCTCCATTCCTCAATCCGATCGATGGCGTCGCTCATCGACAGGAACCATGAAGCGTTCAGACACTCCGCCCGTACGCGGCCGTTGAAGGCCTCACAAAACGCATTGTCCGTTGGCTTTCCGGGTCTCGAGAAGTCTATCTCGATGCCATTGTGGTAGGCCCATTGATCGAGCATCTTGCCGGCGAATTCAGGACCATCGTCTCTTCGCACCTCCTGCCCTGGTGTCGATAAGTCCGCGGTCGAGGTGCCGCTTACTCGGACAGCTGAGTAGTTAGATTCATCAGGCTGCCACTCAACGGCGCGCGCCTGTGACCGGCCTACGGCGAAGCGGCCACGTGTCGCATACAGCTATCAAAATATTCGCGCTGCGCGGCCGCGGTGCCGTTGCCGCCGAAGCGCACCGTTGGATGTTCTTTGAGCATCAGGTCGCGGCAATTCATGGCACGAACCGTTCTCGGGTCGGCCCGCGGCGCTGAGCCGACGGAGACGTCCGATCGAATAGCGGCCGTTGTCTCGTCCTTGTCCGGGATCGTGGCCGCGGCTGCGTTGCTGGCCTGGTTCGGCGAAGCCTGGCTGGTGTCACCGTCATTGAATGTTGGCGCGAGTTGGCGTTTGACCGCCGGCCTGGCTGCCACTGTCGAAACGGGGCGAGGCCGGGGGGCTTTACTCGCGTTGAGCGATGGCCGCACTTCGGAAAAAGTCTGGGTTCCGCAGCCGGCAAGTGCCGCCGCAGTCAGGATCAACTGCGCACTCAGGAAGATACGGACGAAATATTTACGGGTTGACCTGCGCTCGCCACGCGCTGCCCTTAATCCGGTCGTCGCGATGGATCGCATCATGACTTTCCCCCAAAGCCACAAACAGGTGGGCCCCGCGCGTAAAACCCATCCAGCTAAAATACCGTTATTTTCCCAGCAAGCCAGCGGACGGCTCGGTTCGTTGACAGGATTCTTTGCTTCCGTCCGCCCGGCTTTGCTCTGCGAGACAGCCTCGCGCAGGCCGGGATGCGTGTATTGGACGCGAGGCAGGGGGCGACGCCGGCCGACTGGCAACTGCGGGCCGCGGCTCGATGGCAAGGCAGGTTCGGGAGTTAGCGGACGGTTTGGCGGTAAACTATCGATGAAAATCAATAAGTTATGGCGATTTAACTTGAGTCGACGAGATTTGCGCGTTCCTGTCACGGGAGCGCTACGACAAATGGTGCATTGCAATACAATTATCAGGGTGCATGATTGCGGCAGATGGTAATCTAATACAAGCTGGGAGCGTGCGACGCACGTCCACGTCGCAGGTGAAGCGGTCACCATGGGCAAGTTTTCCGATCCGTTGTTTCAGCGGATCAGCCGCCGGCTTTCCTCGCTTCCGCCTTGGGCTGAGCGTCGGCTGGTATCGCTCCCCGGCTACGAGCTTGTTTTTTTGCTTATTTCTTGACGCGGTTGGTTTTGTTGATGGAGGGTTGGTTGTGTCATGTCTGGCATTGGAGTTGTGCTCGTCCTTCTAGTCATCGGCTTTGTTTGCGGCTACGCCGTGCGGGAATTGATTTCCCGTCGGCGCCGCGCTGAGTCGAAACGACGAGGCAGCATTCTGTAGTTTCCGAAAAGACCCCCGCCGCGATTAACGGTTGCTGGATCGCGCGTTCGAGCTGTTGCGTCCCTGTGTCGAGCGACTATCTGAATATCGAGGCGAAAAGCCATCAACCATGCGCGCCATTTTCATCTGGCTTTCCGCTCTTTTTATCACATCGCTGATGGTGGTGACTTCTTATCAATGGCTTGATCGGCCGATTGCGTTGTTTGTCCATAGCGAGACGCAGCGCGGACATCATGGTTGGTGGACGCTCCTCACTCACGTTCCAAACCCTCTGGTCCCACTCGCGTTGATCGCGTTCGTCGTTTTAGCATTGCGTACTTTGATCGGCCGATCTTTGCAGCCCTACCAGGCAGCGGCCCTGGTCTGCAGCTTGAGCGTCCTCGTTTCTGAGGCGTGCAAAGACCAGCTCAAATTTATCTTTGGCCGTACGTGGCCGGAGTCTTGGACAGGCAACAATCCCTCGTTCATTCGCGACGGCGTCTACGGTTTTCATTTCATGCACGGCGGCGGAGGGTACAATTCATTTCCATCCGGCCATATGGCGACCACTTGCGCGGTGCTGTCAGTGCTGTGGTTCTGGTATCCGCATTTGCGGCGGCTCTGGGTGATTGCAGGCCTTGCGGTTGGCGCCGGGCTCGTTGGCCTCAATTATCATTTCCTGGGTGACGTTATCGCCGGTGCTTTTCTCGGCGTTTCCGTCGGTTGGTTGGTTTGGTCTATCTGGAAAGCGGGTGGGGCCGCCAAGATTAGGCCGTGAACCCATTAAACCGCCGGACGGAATCTTGCAGAGTCCGCTATGCCCGACAGCGACCAAATTCCGTAGCCCAGCGAAATGACGCGGTGTGCCAAAGCCAGACGTGAAGGCCCATTGAAGCCATGGCGGCGATATCTGACGCCCAATCAGGCCTGAGTTTAATTTGGCCTACCGCATCACCGTCGCGGAAATGATTGGCCGTTTCATAAATCAATCGCCGCAAGATCTAAAGACGAGACCAAGGCTGCCCATAATCGGCGCCGATCCGCGGAGAGGGCCGTCGATTCTTGAGACCTCCCTGTGGCTCGCCGCTCAAGATGACGACAAATTCCGAGTCTTTGCCCATCTCCGAGCTCAACGCTTCGTCCGAGACGATGAGGGATGATCGCGGCCACATCTTCTCAGCGATAATGTCGAGTGTGTCCTGAGGAATTGTGATCCGGTCAAGCGCTGCTTTTGCTCCTGCCGAGTCGGCCGTCATGACGTCCCGGTCGATGCCTTTTCGCGCGGATCCATTCGGATCGCCGCTCCTATCCTCGGGGCGTCCGCCGGCGAGCGATACGACGCTCCATCGAATGTCGGTGCGCGTGCTTTCCATCGCGGTAAAGATATGCGTGCCGATCGGACGATCCGCATCCTTAATTGTAACAGGTGCCTCTAGTATGGGCTGCGACGCTTGGCGGACGTAAATGCGCTGGGTTTTGCGGCTGATAAAAATGGAAACCGGCTGGAGGTCGCGCGCGCGCACCGCCGCTGTGGCCGCTTCACGGCCGGCAGCACCTTCGGCCGCTGCGGCCGCTTCACGGGCGGCTGTCATCGCAACGAGCTTTGGTTGCAACTCGGCTTTGCCCGCGGCCAATTGAGCCGCGATCTCGCCAATCCGCATAGCCACTTTTGTCTTGGCATCCGCAGCCTGCTGCCTTGTTTCAGGCGATGCGGCCGAGGCAACCGCACGCTCGGCTGCAGCCAACTCCCAATCAGCCTTGAGCTTTAGAGTCTCTGCTTTACGCACCGGGACGGTAGGCTGTCATGGCAACAAGTCTCGCCTGATTGGCTTTGCCAGCCGCCTCGTCCGCTGCTGCCGCCGCCGTCGATGCCGCGGCGAATGCTGCACCGGTCTTTGGCCGAAATAGAGCCGGATGATCGATCGCAACGGGCGCAGCGTTGCGCGGTGCCACGATCACGCGAATGCCGAGCTTTGTTGCGCCGAACCGCCGTTCGGCAAAGTCGTAGGGCATCCGGACGCAGCCGTGCGATGCAGGGTATCCGGGAAGAGAACCTCCGTGCAGCGCTATGCCCGACCATGTGAGGCGCTGCATGTGCGGCATGAAGGCATCGTCATACATATTGGAATAATGATCCGCGTCTCTTTGGAGGACGCTGAAGATACCGGCCGGCGTCTCGCGTCCCTTTTGGCCGCTGGACACTGGCGCTCGCATGATCAGGCCCTTGTCATCGTAGACGGTGATCTGCTGATTTTGCAGCGAAACGATTGCCATAATCGGCTCGCCGACAGGTCGCGATACAACCGGCTCTTCGTTTCGAACCCTTGCGGCTGCATCAGCAAAATCGTTCGTCGTTATCAATGCAGCCAAGCTGGCAAAAACAATATTCGCAACGCGCAAGCCGGTCTGTTTGTGTTTCAGGTTGAAGACATAAGATCTCATGTGGCCGCCACCTAATGGAGCTTGCGTCAATCCGCGCCGCCCGATTCATGGACTTTCCTCGTACCGAGGACCACGCCGGGCATGTATTAAGAATAGCACATTTCTGAGTTGAGGAGCAGCGCCGGTAAGCCCGCATCGCCAATTGATCTAGGCAGTCTTGCTCCAATAGTAAGGTCGCAACCTGTGCTTTACGATGCTGCGCTCAATCCTTATGTCTGTTTGCCCTTATGCCTGTCTGCAATCTGCTCGACGAGTTTGGTAATGCCTCGCCTTAACTTGGCATTTTTGATGTGCATGAAAGCTTTGATGAGAGCCAAGCCGTCTGACGAAGATGCAAACTCGAATACATAGGCGGTGGAGAGACCGGGGGCGCTAGTATTACCTCGTGACGGCACGCCACGCGCTTCCTCGAAGAAAAATGAAACCGGCACGTCGAGCAGATTAGCAAATTGCTGCAGCCGACTTGAGCTGATGCGGTTGGTGCCCTTCTCGTATTTCTGAATTTGTTGGAACGTCAGACCGACCGCATCGGCGAGCCAAGTTTGGCTCTTGCCGAGTGTCGTCCGTCGTATTCGCACACGCGAGCCAACGTGCATGTCGGTGGGGTTTGTCTGCTTCTTGATGACGAAGGTTTTGAGAGTTTTGCCCATAAGGCCGCCCTATTTCGAGTTCGTATTGCTGATGCGCACGACGCAAACGCTGGACTACCGGGAAGCCGCGCAGTCTTGCGACCGCTCTCAAGATTAGGAGTTGGCATCCTATTGGACCAAACCGGTCCTAGGGAAGAGGCTGGAGGTGGCAGTGGGCGAAGATTCGCGGGTGTCTTCAACGAACTCTCAGTCGGATCAAACGCGCCAGTTTCGCTGTTCCCGTGAAGTTGGCTATACCCCCAATCGCTACCAAAATGGGCAGTGCTCCGGATGTCGCGTTGTGCTAATTGCGACCATATCGATTGTCGTGACTGGCAACTGCGCCTGGGCACGGCGGCACTCAAAGTGCGGCCGGAACGATAAGCCTGTATTATCTGTTTAAGAGTTGCCGCGGAACATAGTTGATCGCACGCTCAACCGAAGCGAGGTCCTGGATTTCCGCGAACTCGACGGCGAATCCCGCGGGCAAATGGCGGGAAACCTTGCCAACGACCCTACCGACCGCCAAAGGCGTGCCAATATCCGGCAAAATTTCTGAAGACACTGCGACGCCGGCTGCCGAAACGTCGATGACCAGACTATTGTGCCAGGTGCCATCGAGCAGGATCAAAATCGAAATTGGCTTTTTTGGTACGATCCGCGGGTACTTGCGCTTGTCTTCGACTTTGCGAGCTCGGAACTCTTGTTGCCAAACGATTTTCTTGGTCAATGCGCGACGTTCTTCATCAGAGGCGGCAATGTCGACAACAAACCCTTCTCGAACCTTCCTGCTGATCTTCCCAACCAGCGCTCCGAATTCCTCAAGATCGGTTTCGACCTCTTCACCGACTCTGCCTTGCACAGGCACGATCAACGACATCGCGTCGGGAGAAATCTCCACCAACCGGCAGCCGAATTTGCGTAGCTGGCCGCGGGAGTCCCGGTAGTTCTTCATGCAGTACACGCCGTTTAGGTTCAAAAAGACGCCCATAGCTCTATTGACCTATCAGAGCGCGTCAGCATCGCAATTAAGCGGCCGCTTGCGGTTAAACCTTAGAGTAGATCCGGAATGCCTCAGGTACTGGCCCGTAATCCGACGGGCCGCCAGGATGCCGACACCGTGCTGGTCGTCGCCAATGGTGAAACTGACGAGATCGACAAGACCCGACACGGCGACATCAGTATAAATACCAGCCCCGCTCTGTTGAATATCAGCGGCGGCCGACGGGTCTGCCTCGTGGCTCATTCTGAATGCTCGCTGAATGTTCGCGACAAAGTGAGCGCACCGGGTGATTGCGACCACCTGTTCCAACTGATTGCGACCGGGCGTTC
>JAQSCR010000423.1:0-2411 GCA_029945495.1 Pseudolabrys sp.
GATCGCCGCCGCCGTCGAACAGATTCTTAAAGGGCGCGGCGCGCCGCGGCCGTTGACGGGCAGGCGCGTGCTGGTCACCGCCGGTCCGACCCATGAGCCGATCGATCCGGTGCGCTATATCGCCAACCGGTCGTCCGGCAAGCAGGGCTACGCCATTGCACAAGCGGCAGCTGCGGCGGGCGCGGAGGTCACATTGGTGAGCGGCCCGGTGAATTTGCCGAAGCCGCAAGGCGTCAATGTTATCGCCGTGGAAACCGCGCGCGACATGCTGGCGGCGGTCGAGCGCGCATTGCCCGCCGATGTCGCGATCTTTGCCGCCGCGGTCGCCGACTGGCGCGTCGCCAATGAGGGCTCGCAGAAGATCAAGAAGAAGGCCGGCGCCGCCACGCCCGAACTCGCGCTCGCGGAAAATCCGGACATCCTTTCGACCATCGCGCACCGCGCAGCGGGACGTCCCGGTCTGGTGATCGGCTTTGCCGCCGAGACCGAGAACGTCCTGGACAATGCCAAGACCAAACTGGCCAAGAAAGGCTGCGACTGGATTCTCGCCAACGACGTGTCGCCGGCGACCGGCATTATGGGCGGCGACAGCAATACGATACAGCTTGTAACGACGACGGGCATCGAGTCCTGGCCGCCACAAAGCAAGGAAGACGTCGCTGCGATGCTGATTTCACGCGTCGCTGCGACGTTCAAAGGAGCAATGGCTTGAACACCATCACCAACGTCCGCATCACGCGCCTCCCCCACGCGCGGGATCTTCCGTTGCCATCGTACCAGAGCGCGCTTGCCGCCGGGCTCGACCTCATCGCCGCCGTCGCCGCCGGATCACCGATCGCCATCGCGCCGGGCGCGCGCGCCCTGGTGCCGACCGGCATCGCCATCGCGCTGCCGGCAGGATTCGAGGCGCAGGTGCGGCCGCGCTCCGGCCTGGCGGCGAAGCATGGCCTGACTGTGCTCAACTCGCCGGGCACGATCGACGCCGATTACCGTGGCGAGATTCAGGTCATTCTCATCAATCACGGCGCCGAATCGGTCGAGGTCGCCCGCGGTATGCGGATTGCGCAACTGGTGGTCGCAACCGTGACGCGAGCAGCATTTATGGAGACAGTTTCACTTGATGAAACAACCCGTGGAGGCGGCGGTTTTGGTTCTACCGGCGGTTGAATTCTTGTTTATCGCTTTTCGGCTGGACGGATTGAAGACCGTAGCCTATTACCACTTAAAATTAGTTACATGTGGTGCGAATTATGCCGCTGGTCTCTCGCAAGGGCATTCTTGCCATTGCCGCCGTGATTGATGTCGCTATCAACGCTCAGGGCCGGCCGGTATCGGCAAAGGCTTTGGCGGCGCGCCATAAGCTGCCGCCCCGCCATCTCGAACCGGTGCTGCAAGCTTTGGTCCGCGACGGCATCCTGAGAGGGATCCGCGGGCCGCACGGCGGCTACGAACTGGCGCGCGAGCACAAGAAGATCACCGCCGAGGACATCCTGCGTTCCGCCTCGCGTGTGGAGGACGAAGAAGACCAGCATACGTCGCTGCCGAAGCTGGTCAGCGACGTGGTGCGCCCGGCATTGGCCGAAGCGGAGCGCAGCTTTTCTACCGCGCTCGGCCGCATCAATGTCGAAGACATGGTCAAGCGCGCCGCGCCGCAGATTTAGCAAACGCGGCCGGCTGACTCCAAACTTCGTCCATTGCCATGCTCGTGCCCTGCCCGCGGCTTCGCCGCGCGCTTGCCGGCGTGCAGACGGGACGGGGGCAAACGGGGTTTTGATCTAAACGCCGCCGTTCACCATATGGACTCTTTCGGCCCGACTCCCCGTAGGGGTAAAGTCCAATGATTCGCGAACGGTGCAGCGGACATCGATCGCATCCGTTGACGCGTCCCGTTTCGCATCCCGTTAGCGCTTCGCGTTAACGCATCTCGTGGGGCAATTTTGAAATGCCGGAGACGATCCGGACGGCGAACGAGAGGTTGCGTTCTCGTCCGAGGCGCCGCCGATTCATCACCGCCGCCGCCCTCGCGAATCTCTGCATCCCGCTCGGCTCGTCCCGTGCCGGCGCGGAGACGCTAGGCCGCGCCATCGCCATCTTCGATCGGCAGGAAGTCGCCACGCTTACTTTGTTGGCCGGGGTCGCCTGCTTTGCCGTGCTGACCACCGTCGTGCTGATCCGCACCCGCCGTCACGCCGGCCGGAACTATGCCGGACGCGACGAGGCGGCGGCGCTGCAGGCCGAGGTCGACCGCTTCAAGCAATTACTCTTGTCGGACCCGCAAGTGCTGGTGGCCTGGGCCGCCGCCGACGATAAACCGGAAATTCTCGGCGACACCGCGCTCATCGTTCCCGGCACCATGCCGGAACGCGTGCTGGCATTCGGCGCGTGGCTCGAGCCGGCGGCCGCGCAACGCA
>JAQSCR010000423.1:2421-17300 GCA_029945495.1 Pseudolabrys sp.
GGAGCAGGCGGTGACGGCGCTGCGCAGCGACGGCCGCGGCTTCGTCATGACGCTCACGTCGACCGCCGGCCGGCCGCTCGAGGCCTCGGGCCGCGCCGTTGGCGGCCGCGCCGTGTTGCGGCTGCGCGACGTCAGCGGCATCGAGCGCGACCTCGTTGACCTGGCCACCCGTCATGACCGGCTCAATGCCGACGTCGAAACCATGAAGGCGCTGCTCGAATCGCTGCCGGCGCCGGTCTGGGCGCGCGACGGCAGCGGACATCTGATTTTTGCCAACACCGCCTATGCGCGCGCGGTCGAGGCCGTCGATTCGTCCGACGCGGTCGCCCGCGAATTGGAACTGCTCGACCGCGCAGCCCGCGACGAATCGGCGCGCGCCCGCGCCGCCGGCGCCACCTTCACCAAGCGCCTGCCGGCCATCGTCGCCGGCGAACGCCGCATCTTCGACATCGTCGACGCGCCGAGCGGCGGCGGCAGCGCCGGCATGGCCATCGACCGCACCGAAGCCGAGACGATGCGCGCCGAACTCGCCCGCATGATCGAGGCGCATCGCCGCGTGCTCGACCAGCTCGCCACCGGCGTGGCGATCTTCAACGTCGACCGCAAGCTGCTGTTCTACAACACGGCGTTTCGCGCGCTGTTCGACCTCGACACCGGCATGCTCGACCAGACGCCGACCGACAGCGCCGTGCTCGACCGGCTGCGCGCCGACCGCAAGCTGCCGGAGCAGCAGGACTTCCGCCAGTGGAAGCAGCAGCTGTACGAAGCCTATCGCAGCGTCGAGCCGCAGGAGCATATGTGGCATCTGCCTGATGGCCGCACCTTGCGCGTCGTCACCACGCCCAATCCGGAAGGCGGCGTCACGTATCTCTATGACGACGTTACTGAGCGTCTCGACATGCACCGGCGTTACGATTCGCTCATCAAGGTACAGAGCGAAACGCTCGACCATCTCGCCGAAGCGGTGGCGGTGTTCGGCTCTGATGGCCGCGTGCGTCTGCACAATCCGGCGTTCCAGCGCATGTGGAAGCTGACCCCCGAAGCGCTCGACGCTCATCCGCATATCGAGGCCGTCACCGCTTGGTCGCAGGCGCTGCACGACGACAACACCGTCTGGCGCACGCTGCGCGCGGCGGTGACCGCGATCGACGGACGCGAACCGATCGTGGCGCGGATCGAGCGGCGCGACGGCATGACCATCGACATGGCCACCATGCCGCTGCCGGACGGCGCGACATTGGTGACGTTCCAGGACGTTAGCGACACCGTCAATGTCGAGCGCGCGCTCACCGAGCGCAATGAAGCGCTGGTTACCGCCGACGGCATCAAGATCGAGTTCGTGCATCACGTGTCGTACGAGCTGCGCTCGCCGCTGACCAACATTATCGGCTTCGCAAATCTGCTCGGCGATCCGGCTTTCGGTCCGCTCAACACCAAGCAGCACGAATATCTCGGCTACATCACCGCCTCGACCAATGCGCTGCTGGCGATCATCAATAATATTCTCGATCTCGCCACCATCGACGCCGGCGCCATGACGCTCAATCTGTCGGATGTCGATATCCGCGCCTGCATGGAAGCGGCGGCCGAAGGCGTGCTCGACCGGCTGGTCAAGAACCGTCTCAGACTGGAGATCGAAACCGCGCCCGGCATCGGCAGCTTCAGCGCCGACGAGCGCCGCCTGCGCCAGGTGCTGTTCAATCTTCTGTCCAATGCCGTCGGCTTCTCGCCGGAAGGCGCCGCCGTCACTTTGTCGGCCGAGCGGCGGCCTGACGCCGTGGTGTTCTCGGTCATCGACCGCGGCCCGGGCATTCCGCCGGAAGCAAAAGACAAAGTGTTCGACTGGTTTGAGACCGACTCGCAAGGCTCGGAGCATCGCGGCACTGGGCTGGGCCTGTCGCTGGTGCGCTCCTTCGTCGAACTGCATGGCGGCAGCATCGAGATCGATTCGACGGTCGGGCAGGGCACCAAGGTCACCTGCGCATTCCCGCTGACGCATGCCGCAGGTCCAGTGGCGCGGCCGGTGGCCAAGCAAAGCGCGGCGTAGAACTAACAGCCACGCGCAATAAAAAAGCCTCCGCGGAAAACCGCGGAGGCTTCTTTCATTTCTTCACTTTGTCATTCCGGACGCCGCGAAAGCGGCGAGCCGGAATCCAGAAATACGAAAACGATTCGATCGATCTGGATTCCGGGTTCGCTCCCTAGCGCGTCCGTGACGCGCGTATGGGCGGGCCCCGGAATGACTAAAGGCTGTTAGCGCATGCGGCGCGGCGTGTAGCCGACATATTCGCCGTTCACGCAGGCGTCCTTGTTGGCGCCGAACAGAGCGTGGAAACCACGGCACGGCTGGAACACGCTGTCGATCACCGCGACGGTGCCTACGCCGGCAACGCCGCCAACAGTCGCCGCGCCGACGGCGGTGGTCGGTAGCGCGCTGACGAAAGCGCCCGAGCCGTACCAGCCGTTATAGAGACCAACGCCAACCGCGGTGCCAACAGCCGCACCGGCGACCGGGCCCGCATAGCCGGTCGTGTATTGACCTTCCTGCGCGCTCGCGAGTGTCGGCATGGCAATGGCAGCCGCGGTCACGGCGGCGACGGATAATGCTGTAATCAGTTTACGCATATTGATGCTCCTTCGGTGTGAAACCCTTAGCCAGCAAACGCCAGCGCCGCGCATGCGTTCCGCGTTGCAGGCATGCAAGCCGATGTTTAATCGAACGATGGCGCCGATGTGGTCGCGACGAAGGAACCGCGGCGCGGCCACGGTCGAATCAAGGCATCCCCGCGGCGCGGTGTTCCCGCGGCCCCTTTCGTGCCGCACTTCATGCGTGCGCTGTGGCTATTGTTTGCAAGCGCGCGAACGGGCAATCTGCCGGGCAACGCCTCACAGAAGGCACACGCTTACGGGAAACGCCATGAAAACGCCGCGCACCTTTCCGCTCAACGCCTGGTACATCGCCGCCTGGAGTTACGAGGTCGGCAAACGCGAGCCGCTGGCGCGCACCGTCTGCAACAATCGAATGGTGCTGTGGCGCAAGGCGGACGGCGCGCTCGCCGTGCTGGAAGATGCCTGCTGGCACCGCCAGTTGCCGCTGTCGATGGGCTGGCTCGAGGGCGAGACTTTGGTCTGCCGCTATCACGGCCTCGGCTTCGACGGCAAAGGCCAGTGCAACCGCATGCCGTCGCAAGAGACACTTAACCCGGCGGCCAAGGTGCGCAGCTTTCCGGCGCTCGACCGCCATCGTTACGTCTGGGTCTGGCCGGGCGATCCGGCTTTGGCCGATCCAGCCCTGGTACCGGACATGCACTGGAACGACGATCCGGAGTGGGCCGGCGACGGCAAGACCTTGCACGCCAAATGCGACTACCGGCTGTTCGTCGACAATCTGCTGGACCTGACGCACGAGTCTTTCGTGCACATCACCAGCATCGGCTCAAAGCACGTCGCCGAGACGCCGATGACGACGACGCATTCAGGCCGCACCGTCACCTCGACGCGCTGGATGCTCGACATCGACGCGCCGCCGTTCTGGCGCGCGCAACTGGGTAAGCCGGGCAATGTCGACCGCTGGCAGATCATCCGCTTCGAGGCGCCGTGCACCGTCGTGCTTGACGTCGGCGTGGCGCCGGCCGGCACCGGCGCGCCGGAAGGCGACCGCTCGAAGGGCGTCAACGGCCGCGTGCTCAATTCGATCACGCCGGAGACCGACACCACCTGCATGTATTTCTGGTCGATGACGCGCAACTATAAACTGGGCGACCAGTCGCTGACCTCGCAGTTGCGCGAGGCCAACGCCAACATCTTCCTGGAGGATCTGGTCGTGGTCGAGGCGCAGCAGCGCTATCTCAGCGAGCACCCCGACGCGCCGCTGCGTAACCTCAACATCGACGCCGGCTCGATGCGCGCCCGCAAGATCATCGACGACATGATCGCCAGCGAGACCCGCGTCGCCGCGGAGTGACACAAGCCGGCCGCCGGCGTCTGGCGCTGGAGCATCAGTCCCGTTTATAAGGGTTTGCCCTTAATCGGATGATTCGATGGTCCCGACCACTGCCGGCGAATACAGCTTCCCGGTGGCGCTCGAAGACGAGCAGGCCACGCGACGGCTGATGGCGGACATAGCCGGGCTGATCGAGCCCGGCGACCTGATCACGCTGTCGGGCGATCTCGGCGCCGGCAAGACCGCTTTCGCCCGCGCCTTCATACGCCACATCGCTGGCGACGAGACGATCGAGGTGCCGAGCCCGACCTTCACGCTGATGCAGAGCTATGACCTGCCGCGCTATCCGGTGGTGCATGCAGACCTCTACCGGCTCACCGGTGCGGGCGAACTCGACGAGCTCGGCCTCGAGGATGTGCCCGACACCGCCGTGACGCTGCTGGAGTGGCCCGACCGTGCCGGCGGCCGCTTGCCGGGCGACCGTCTCGACATTGAGCTCACTCTGTCGCCGCCGCAGGGCGAGACCTTCCGCCACGCTACCGTCACCGGCTATGGCACTTTTGCGCCTCGCGCCGTGCGCATCGCCGCGATCCGCCGCTTTCTCAACGACACCGGCTTCGGCCAGGCGGAACGCCGCCGCATTCAGGGCGACGCCTCGACCCGTTCCTACGAACGGCTGACGCGCGACGGCGTCAGCTACATCCTGATGAATTCGCCGCGCCGCCCGGATGGGCCGCCGGTGCGCGACGGCAAGCCGTATAGCGCGATCGCGCATCTGGCCGAGACGGTGACGCCGTTCATCGCCATGGCGCGGGCTTTGCACATGCTCGGCTTTTCTGCGCCAACCATCTACGCCGCCGACCGCGACGCCGGACTGCTGGTGCTGGAAGACCTCGGCGACGAGCTGGTGGTCGAAGGCGATCCGCCGGCGCCGATCGCAGCGCGTTACGAGATCGCCGTCGATCTCCTGGCGGCGCTGCATCGCGAGCGCACGCCGGATACGCTGACCGTCGAGCCCGGCGTGCAGTATCGCGTGCCGCGCTACGACATGGACGCGATGCTGATCGAGGCCGAGCTGCTGCTCGACTGGTTCCTGCCGCTGCTCGGCTTGACGCCGACGGACGAGGTGCGCGCCGGTTATGTCGCGCTGTGGCGCGAGGCGCTGGCGCCGGCGCTGGCCGCGCCGCCGACCTGGGTGTTGCGCGACTATCATTCGCCGAACCTGCTGTGGCTGCCGGAACGCGACGGCATCGCGCGCATCGGCGTCCTGGATTTCCAGGACGCGATGATGGGCCCGGCCGCTTACGACGTCGCCTCGCTGCTGCAAGACGCGCGCGTCACCGTGCCCGATAAGTTGGAGATCGTCCTGCTGTCGCGCTACACGCGCGCGCGCATGAAGGCCGAGCCGGGCTTCGACGCGCCCATCTTCGCGCGGCTCTATGCGACGATGGCCGCGCAGCGCGCCTCGAAAATTCTCGGCATTTTCGCCCGGCTCGACCGGCGCGATGGCAAGCCACAATATTTGCGTCATCTGCCGCGGGTATGGACCTATCTGCAACGGTCGCTGGCGCATCCGGCTTTGGCGCCGCTCGGCGCCTGGTATCGCGCCAATGTTCCCGTGCCGAAGCGCGCATGATCCCGAAAAGTGGGAACCGGTTTTCGGACCAGATCATGCGCAAAAGATGAGAAGTGAGAAATCGACATGAGTGTCGTCCCGCAAACCGCCATGGTGCTGGCTGCCGGCTTCGGCCAGCGCATGCGGCCGCTCACCGACACGATGCCGAAGCCTTTGGTCAAGGTTGCCGGCAAAGCGCTGCTCGATCATGTGCTCGACCGCCTGGCCGACGTCGGCGTGACGCGCGCCGTGGTCAATGTGCATTACCTTGCCGAGCAGATCGAACGCCACGTCGCCGCGCGCAACGTACCGCGCGTTACCATCTCCGACGAGCGCGGCGTACTGCTCGACACGGGCGGCGGCGTGGTCAAGGCGCTGCCGCTCCTGGGCGATGCGCCGTTCTTCCATATCAACTCGGACACGATCTGGATCGACGGTGTGACGCCCAATCTGACGCGGCTGGCGGAAAGCTTCGACCCGGCCACGATGGACGCGCTGCTGCTGCTGGCGCCCGGCGCCGGCAGCATCGGCTATGCCGGACGCGGCGATTTCCTGATGGCGTCGGATGGCCGTCTGCGCGCGCGGCCAGAGCGCGACATCGCGCCCTTCGTCTATGCCGGCGCCGCCATCCTATCGCCGCGCCTGTTCGACGGCGCGCCGCAGGGCGCATTCTCGCTCACCCAGCTGTTCGCGCGCGCGATCGAATCAGGCCGCCTGCACGGCCTGCGCCTGGAAGGGCTGTGGATGCATGTCGGCACGCCCGAGGCGATCGCCGAGGCCGAGCGGGCGATTGCCGCCAGCACCGGCTGACGCATCGGCGTCGCGCGCGTGCGTTGCAACAATTTTGCCCGCGCCGCTCCTTTCATTGACCGCAAGCGCCGGCGTTCTTGTGCATGTTCTTGCGCCTGCGCAAGGGCGCTGCTCTAATTCGGCCGTCACATAACTGTCATTGCGCGTTGTTACCGCGACCGAGTGCGGCCATCGGAACAAACAAGTGAAAAGCGTCGTCGTCAGATCGGTCAGCAAGCTGTGGGGTGAAGCCCGCGCGGTCGACGACGTATCGTTCGAAGTCGAGCAGGGGACGCTGGCGGTGCTGCTCGGGCCGTCCGGCTGCGGCAAGTCGACGACCTTGCGCATGATCGCCGGCCTCGATGAGCCGACGAGCGGCAGCATCGAGATCGCCGGCAAGGATGTCTCGGGCTTAACCGGGTCCTCGCGCGGCGTCGCCATGGTGTTCCAGTCCTATGCGCTGTTTCCGCATCTTACCGTCGCCGACAACATCACCTTCGGCCTGTCGGTGCGCGGCACGCCGAAACCTGAGATGGCCGCGCGGCTCGACAAGGTCGCAGCGCTCTTAGGGCTCGAGCCGCTGTTGCGCCGCAAGCCGAGCCAGTTGTCCGGCGGTCAGCAGCAGCGCGTCGCGCTCGGCCGTGCACTGATCGCCGAAGCGCCGGTCTGTCTGCTCGACGAACCGCTGTCCAATCTCGACGCCCAGTTGCGCCAGGAGCTGCGCCACGAAATCCGCGCGCTGCAGCAGCGGCTCGGCGTCACCATGGTCTATGTCACGCACGACCAGACCGAGGCCATGAGCATGGCCGATCGCATCATCCTGATGCGCGGCGGCAAAATCGAGCAGAACGGCACGCCCGCCGATCTCTATGAGCGGCCGGCCAATATCTTTACCGCGCGCTTCATCGGCGGCGCGCCGATGTCGTTCCTCGATCTCGACGATGGTGCGGGCGGCGCGGTCATCGCTGGCACATCGTCGCCGCCGCTGTTTGCAGGCCCCGGCAAGGGCCGCGTGCTCGGTCTTCGCCCGGAAGACATCGCGGTGGACGACGCCCACAAAAGCGGCCTGCTTCACGCCACTGTCACGGGCGTCGAATATCTCGGCGCCGAGGCGCTGGTCACTTGCGCGCTCGGCGATCGCAGCATCCTTGCCCGCACCCGCGGCGCCGCCGCGCCCGCCATCGGCGCGCAGGTCTCTTTAAGCTGGCACCCGTCGGCGGCGCATGTATTCGACGCGGCCAGCGGCAAACGCCTCACCATCGACAGTCACGCGGCAACGCCAACGCCGCGCCTTCACACACTGCACTATCAGGGGAGCATAAACGCATGAAAAGCTTTGGCATGAAACATTTCGCCCGCCTCACCGCCGCCGCAACGCTCGCGGCGACGTTCATCGGTGGCTCTGTCGCCTCGGCGACCGAGATCACCTTCTATTATCCGATCGCCGTCGGCGGCCCGATCACCAAGATCATCGACGACTATGTCGCCGAATTTTCCAAGGGCCGCCCGGATATCACCGTCAAGCCGGTCTACACCGGCAGCTATCAGGACTCGATCGTCAAGGCGATGACCGCGGCCAAGGCGGGCAATGCGCCCGACATGGCGGTGCTGCTGTCGACCGACATGTACTCTTTGATCGATGACGATCTGATCGAGCCGGTCGAAACGCTGGCCACCTCGGCCGAGGACAAAGCCTGGCTGAAATCGTTCTACCCGGCCTTCATGGAAAACAGCCAGTCCGGCGGTCATACTTGGGGCGTGCCGTTCCAGCGCAGCACGATCGTGCAGTACTGGAACAAGGATATGTTCAAGGCCGCCGGTCTCGATCCGGAAAAAGCGCCCGGCACCTGGGACGAGATGGTGTCGTTCGGCAAGAAGCTGACCAAGAAGGACGCGAGCGGCAACGTCACCCAGTGGGGCGTCGAAATTCCGTCGTCGGGTTTTCCCTATTGGCTGTTCCAGGCTTTGACCACGCAGAACGGCGCCATCCTCGCCAATCCGGAAGGCACCAAGGTCGCCTATAACGATCCAAAGGTGGTCGAGGCGGCGCAGTTCTTCGCCGACCTGAGCCTGAAGCACGAAGTGATGCCGAAGGGCATCATCGAGTGGGGCACCACGCCGAAGGACTTCTTCGAAGGCAAGACCGCGGTGATGTGGACCACCACCGGCAACCTCACCAACGTCAAGGCGAACGCTAAGTTCGCCTTCGGCGTCGCGGCGATGCCGAAGAAGGCGCGCGGCGGCTCGCCGACCGGCGGCGGCAACATCTACATCTTCAAGTCCAAGGATAAGGCCAAGCAGGCGGCGGCGCTCGCCTTCGCCCGCTTCCTCACCACGCCGGAAAAGGCCGCGAACTGGGGCATCGCCACCGGTTATGTCGCGGTGCGCCCGGACGCTTGGGAAACCGACGCGATGAAGAAATACGCCGCCGGATTCCAGCCGGCGATCATCGCGCGCGATCAGCTCAAGGAAGCCGTTGCCGAGTTGTCGACGCATGACAACCAGCGCGTCACCAAGGCGCTCAACGATGCCTTGCAGGCGGTGCTGACCAACGCCAAGCCGGCCAAGGTGGCGCTCGACGAGGCGCAGGCCGAGGCGACGCGTATTCTCAAGCCGTATCAGAAGTAAAACGAGATCGGCGGGGGCCGCCTTGGCTCCCGCCGATTTTCTTTGAACGAGAGCCGATGCAGCCCGATAGATGCAAGCAAAGCGCACCACCAAACTGAACATCCATGTGCAGGGCTGGCTGCTGGCGCTGCCCGCCGTCATTCTGTTGGCGAGCTTCACCCATATTCCGGCGGTCGTCACCGTCATCGACAGTTTCTATTCGACGCCGCGCGGCCGCGTGCCCTCGGTGTTCATCGGCCTCGATCAATACCAGGCGATGCTGGCCGACCCGATCTTCTGGCGGGCGTTCAATAACAATCTGCTCTACGCCGTCGTCACGGTGCCGGTAGCGATCGCGCTGGCGCTCGGCATGGCGCTGTGGGTCAACGGCCGCATCAAGGGCCGCACCGCACTGCGGCTGGCCTTCTTCACGCCGACCATTCTGCCGATGGTGGCGGCTGCCAATATCTGGCTGTTCTTCTATACGTCGGACTACGGCCTCTTGAACCAGATCATCCGCGCCTTTGGCTTTGCCAACGTCAACTGGCTCGGCGATCCGGCGACCGCGCTGTGGTCGCTGATGGCGGTGACGATCTGGAAGGAGGCCGGCTTCTTCATGATCTTCTTTCTGGCGGCGCTGCAACAGGTGCCGCCCGATCTGTACGAGGCCGCGCGCATGGAAAATGCCGGCCGCTTCACCGTGTTCCGCCGCATCACCTGGCCGCTGGTGATGCCGACGACGTTGTTCGTCGCCATCAACGCGCTGATCAATGCCTTCCGCATCGTCGATCAGGTCATCGCCATGACCGGCGGCGGGCCGAACAACGCCTCGACGCTGCTGCTTTTCTATATTTATCAGGTCGCTTTCAGCTTCTGGGATTCGGCCTATGCCGCGGCTTTGTCGACGGTGCTGCTGCTGGTGCTCGGCTCCGTCGCGCTGGCGCAGTTCTATCTGCTCGACCGCAAAATCCACTACCGGTGATGCGCATGCCAAACCGAGCGCGCGAAATCTTCGTCACCGGCGCCGCTTGGGCTTTCGGTCTGCTGTGGGCGCTGCCGCTGTTCTACGCGCTATGGGCGGCGTTCCATCCGTCGGCCTACGCCACGCATTTCGAACTGTCGGCGCCGCTGACATTGCAGAACTTCATCCACGCCTGGCATGCGGCGCCGTTCCCGCGCTACTTCGCCAACACCATCATGCTGGTGCTCGGCATCATGGCGGCGCAATTCGTCGTCTGCACGCTCGCCGCCTTCGGCTTGGCGCGCTGGAAGTTCTTCGGCAGCGACATCCTATTCGCGCTCATACTCGTGCAGTTGATGGTGACGCCGGACGTGCTGGTCTTGGAAAACTACCGCTCCTTGCAGAAGCTCGGGCTGATCGACACGCTCACCGGCGTTGGCCTGCCGTATGTTGCCTCGGCCTTCGGCATCTTCCTGCTGCGCCAGACCTTCAAGTCGATCCCGAAAGAGCTCGACGACGCCGCGCGGATGGAAGGCGCCTCGACCTTGCAGACGATTTGGCGGGTTTATCTGCCGCTGGCCAAGCCGATTTATGTCGCCTACGGCCTGGTGTCGGTCAGCTATCACTGGAACAACTTCCTGTGGCCGCTGATCGTCACCAATTCGGTGGAGACGCGGCCACTCACGGTGGGCTTGCAAGTTTTCGCCTCGGTCGATCAGGGCATCGACTGGTCGGTGATCTGCGCCGCCGCGCTGATGACCTCAGGCCCGCTGATGATCGCGTTCCTCATTTTCCAGCGCGCCTTCATCCAGAGCTTCCTGCGCGCCGGCATTCGCTAGTAGTATTCGCCGTACTGATTCCACCGGGCGGAACTCTATGACAAATCAGATATCGGTTTTCGACGGTCACAATGACGTGCTGCTGCGTCTTTACCGCTCGACGTCGGCCGACCCGATCAAGGATTTCCTCGACGGCGAGGAGGCCGGCCATATCGACCTGAAGAAGGCCCGGGCCGGATCGTTCGTCGGCGGCCTGTTCGCGCTGTACTCGCCGTCGGCGGCCAAACCCCGTCCGACCGGCGAACAGCCCGCACCGACGCTGCCGCCGCCCTTGAGCATGGATGAGGCGCGACATTCGATCGTCGGCGAACTGGCGATTCTGCTGAAGATCGAGCGGGCCTCCAAAGGCGGCGTCGCCATCTGCCGGACGGTCGCGGAAATCAAGGCGGCGATCGCGCGTCAGGTGCTGGCCGTGGTCGTCCACATGGAAGGCGCCGACGCCCTCGACGCCAATCTCAATTTCCTCGACGTGCTCTATGGCGCGGGCTTGCGGTCGCTGGGTCCGGTATGGAGCCGCAGCAACATCTTCGGTCATGGCGTGCCGTTCCGCTTTCCCTCAAGCCCGGATATCGGCGAGGGCCTGACCGCAGCCGGTGAAAATCTCGTGCGCGTCTGCAACGAGACGAAGATCTTGATCGACCTGTCGCACATCACCGAAAAAGGTTTCTGGGATGTGGCGCGGCTGTCGAAAGCGCCGTTGATCGCGACTCATTCAAACGCGCATGCTCTATGCCCGTCGCCGCGCAATCTGACCGACCGGCAGCTCGCCGCGATCCGCGACACCGGCGGCATGGTCGGCTTGAACTTCGCGACCGGGTTTCTTCGCCCCGATGGCGCGATGAAAGCGGACACGGAGATCGACCTGATGGTGCGCCATCTCGATTATCTGATCGAGAAGCTGGGCGAGGATAAAGTCGGCCTGGGTTCGGATTTCGACGGCGCGACGGTGCCGGAGAAAATCGGCTCGGCCGCCGGGTTACCGGTGCTGATCGACGCTCTTCGCGCCAAAGGCTATTCCGAGCCGCTGCTGACCAGGCTGGGTTCCGGCAATTGGCTCGATGTGCTCGAGCGCACGATCGGCTGATGCGCCGGCGCGGGCGTCGGCCGCTGACCATGTGCAGCGGCAAAATGACCTCTCTCGCGGTGCCTGCAAGGTGGCTAGTTTGGCAAGCAAGCGCTCAATAGTGCGAGACGCATGAACGTATGCAACCGATAGCTGTCATGGCGTAGATGCGAATTCGCCGACATTCGTCATGCGCTTCAGCGCGTCGTGGCCTATCAAGATGGCGAAACATCCTGCTAAGGGAGGCTGCCTGGGATGCAAGAGCCTTCAACCCTGGGGTCTACTCTGGCAGCCCGGAATAATATTCTTCAACAGTTTCCATGCGGGTGCAAAAGCAAGTTCAACGAGCGGGATTGAGGCGGCGCCGATTATCAGTCCAATGCCACCGGATAGCGCCGCTACAACTATCCATTCGAGCACTCCGGCGGCGGATGGAAGCACATCAGCCGCCGCTTCGGCAGCGGCGTCGACCGCCAAGCCGATTGAAGGCGGGCCGTATATCTCCAGGCCATGTAAAACGATACCGCCTCCAACCCAGATCATGGCGGCCGTGCCGGCAGCGCTTAGAAATATCAGGAAGGTAGGCATACCGAAAACGAGGCTGCGTCCGATTGCCCGGCCGATACCGCCAATGGCCGAGCCCTGTTCGTTTTTCGCAAGAGCCACACCGACGTCGTCGGCTTTCACGATCAGAGCTACGACGCCATAGACCGCGACGGTGATCCCTGTCCCAACAAGCGCCAACACGAATGCTTGCATTAAGATGCTCCCCACGGGAACTGCCGCCAGCGTGATCGCCATGATCTCTGCCGATAGTATGAAGTCGGTCTTGATGGCGCTTGCGACCTTCTCATCCTCGACCGTCTCCGCTTTCAACGCTACCGTGCCGAGCTGAGCTTCATGCGAGTGAGCACGGTGTGGCATGATGGCTTCGAGCACTTTTTCCACCCCTTCGTAGCAGAGGTAGGCACCGCCAAACATGAGCAGCGGCGTGATCGCCCCAGGCAGGAAGTAACTAAGGGCCAAAGCAGCCGGAAGCAGAATCAGGAGCTTGTTGCGAAGTGAGCCAGCCGAGATCTTGGCCACGATCGGCAATTCACGCTTGGCAGCAAATCCGATCACGTAGCTTGGCGTGACTGCCGTATCATCGATGACGACGCCGGCCGCCTTTGCGCCCGCCTTTGCTGCCTGACTGGCCACATCGTCAAGGGAGGCCGCTGCCACCTTCGCGATCGCCGCGATATCGTCGAGAAGGGCGATCAATCCGATGCTCAAGAATCTCTCCCATTTTCAAAAGCGGCAGGGTCCGCGTGAAACTCAATAAGGCCGCGCGGGGCGTGCACGGCTCCTTTCAGCTTTCCCGACTTCTTTACCTCTTCTGCTTCGCGCACATCGACGACCGAACAACACTGACGTTTCATATATTACTATTTGAATAGTTCGAATGTGAAGCGTGAGCGGCTCGATTGGTTCCGCTGTTCGGGTCGGCTAAGCGAGGCGCTCGGGAAAGCCCCGGGCGCCTCGCCGTGGTGGGCGCTATTTTTTCTTTTTTGCCTCGGCCCGCGCATCTGTAATCGCAAGCTTTAGGGTTTTGGCATCGAGCGCTCCCGGAACGCGAAAGCGGCCGATGATGAAGCCGGGCGTTCCCTGGAAATTCAGCGCCAAGGCCTGCTCCTCGTTGCGGGCGAGCAGGGCCTCGATCGCCTTCTGGTGGGTCACCAAATCGCCTTGTGCCCGGGCAAGGTCAATGCCGGCCTGCGTCAGCATGCTTTGCACGTTCTCCTCGGTCAGCTTTTGCGTGGCACTAATGAGAGCTTCGTGTGCCTCGGCGTATTTGTTCTGATATTTGGCGGCAAGCGCCAGCTTGGCAGCGTAAACCGAGACGCCACCGAACATCGGCCATTCCTTGAAGACCAGACGAACCTGGCCGTCGTCTTTCACCACCTTCAGAAGGTCTGGGTTTACCTTCTTGCAATACGGGCATCGATAGTCGAACCACTCGACGACCGTGATGTCGCCCTTCGCATTGCCGAGCACTGGAATGTCGGGGTCGCGCAGAATGCTGCTGTCGCTGGTCGGATCGGAATTCGCGGTCTGAGCGCTCGCCGGCGCCGGCACGACAAGGGCCGCGACGAACAACGCCGCGGCAACGATCGGGATGAGTTTGGTTTTCAGCATTGGTAATTCCTGTTCAGTTTGAGGCATGACGGTTGGAAGCGGAATTGAAGGCGTTGAGCACCGCCTCCTGCGAGAGAAGTTCCGGAAGAACGATGCCCTTCGGTGCGCGGGGGCCGAACACCACGTTGAAGGGCAGTCCGTAACGTCCGAACGATTGCAGATAGGCCGTGATGGCATCGTCCGGTTTGGTCCAGTCGCCTTTGACCGGCGCGACGTCCGATGTCAGGCGGTTCCGGATAAGGTCGCTGTCGATGATCAGCGCTTCGTTGACCTTGCAGGTAACGCACCAGGCGGCGCTGATATCGACAAAGACGGTGCGGCCGTCTCGAACCATTTCCTGGATCTTGGTCGGCACAAGCGGCTGCCATCGCACTTCCTGGGTTTCCCCGGCCAACTCCGGCGCCGAGCGGACATTCGCGCCGGCCAGCGCGACGGCCGTCAAAGCCACGATGAGTACACCGGCAATCGTGTGCCCGAAGCGCTTGCGAAAGATGGCGAGCAGCCAAATGAGAATGCCGAAGGCAGCTCCTGTGAAAAGCGCAGTCTGCACGCCGCTGACTTGTGCCAGTACGGTCAAAAGCCAGATTGCCGTCGCCGCCATCGCGGCGGCTGCAAAATATTTGACCGCCAGCATCCATCGGCCCGGCCGCGGAAACAGACGAGCCACTTGGGGCACGGCAGCCAAGGCAAGGAATGGCGACGCCATTCCAAGGCCGAGGGCCAGAAAAATTTCGAAGATTTGCAGCGCATTATGCGACAGCGCGAAGGCGATCGCTGTGCCGACAAATGGCGCCGAGCACGGCGTGGCTAACAGCGTCATCACGAAGCCGTTGAAAAAATGCGCGGCGACCGATTGTCCGCCGGTGGATTTGCCGATCGTTCCA
>JAQSCR010000424.1:0-6435 GCA_029945495.1 Pseudolabrys sp.
CAGGTTCCTTCTGTGGTTCCTGACGGCTTTCCTGCGGCGCGACACCTGTCGCGGCAGGTCGCGGCATGTCGGGACTGGTCGCGACAGGTCGCACCTCTTCAATGTAGGCAATGTGCTTGGCGACAGAGGCCGGGGTGATCAGGTACTTTTCGCCGAACTGGGTTTCGATGAGGCGACAGTCGAGATGACCTTTGGCGCAATACCGCTGAATGCTGCGGGGGGTTCGAGGATGACCGGCGTGATCATAGCGCAAAGCCGCCTCGTCGATGGAGAGGGTATATTCGCTGTCGGGGGTCGTCGCGACAGGTCGCGACACGTCTTCTAGCATGTCCTTGATGATACCCCGGATGGACAGGCCCTCCCCCGGTTATCCCCAAGGCGGGGGAACGGTAAATCTTTGCACCGCAATATTAACAGCATTGGGCCAAATACGTTATACTGAGCGAACAAAAGACAATTTTGGTCAGTCCAATATTACATGCCTTCATCACTAGCAAAATCGATTGATACGACCCGGTTGGATGCCTCGGGTAAACTCGACCCGGATCGCAGGGTTGCCCTAGGTCAGTTTATGACACCTAGCGAAATTGCTCATTTCATGGCGTCGCTTTTTCAACGGTGGCCGGATAAAGTCAGGATGCTCGATCCAGGCGCCGGCATCGGGTCACTGAGTGAAGCATTTGCTGCCTCTTTTTTGAAGAAGGCACGAGTTGGATCACAACTTGAAATATCGGCTTACGAAATAGAACCGATCCTCGCAGGGCACCTACGCGAGCATCTTTTTGCAATTGAAAGCGTAGCCGGAAAACATGGCGGGTTCATCCGCACGGAACTGCATCAACGAGATTTTATTGAGGAGGCCACGTTCGCCTCCCAATTTCCGGGCGCGCGGTACACCCATGTGATTCTCAATCCACCTTACAAGAAGATCTCAAATTCCTCTGAGTACCGGACGCTGTTACGCCACATCGGAGTTGAGACCGTCAATTTGTATGCGGCATTTCTCGCTCTGTCCGTCGCCCTCACTGAGAATGAGGGAGAGATCGTGGCAATCATCCCAAGAAGCTTTTGCAATGGGATGTACTTCAGACAATTTCGCGCTTGGTTATTGGAGCGTGTTGCAATTTCGCACATTCATGTCTTCGACAGTCGCAACAAAGCATTCTCTGATGATTCCGTCCTCCAAGAAAACATAATTATTCGGCTTGAGAAAGGCGTCACTCAAGGCCACGTCATTATTTCAACGTCCAATGACGCAAGCTTTTCAGACTACAAGGAGCGCAGCGTTCCTTTTTCAGAGATAGTGCATCCCGCTGATCACGAACAATACATTCATATTCCGACTCACGCAGTCGCAGGAGGAGGCAGCCTTTTCGCTTGTAGTTTGGCCGACCTTGGTCTCCAGGTTTCAACGGGCCCGGTAGTGGATTTTCGCGTTAAGGCGCATACGCGAGCTAACCCGACCGATGGCTCTGTCCCGCTTCTTTACGCCCATCACTTCGCGAAAGGGGTGTTCAACTGGCCTCGTGAGCATAAAAAGCCAAACGCAATTTTGGTAAATGATGAAACTCGGAAGTGGTTGATGCCCCGGGGCTGGTACGCCGTTACGAAACGCTTCTCTTCAAAGGAAGAACGAAGACGCCTAGTCTCATTCGTTCTTGATCCGACGAAGTTAAATGCTGATTTTTACGGATTTGAGAATCATCTAAACATTATCCACTCAGGAAAGCAGGGGATCGATCCTGACATGGCGCGAGGTATCTCGGTCTTTCTGAATTCAACAATCGTCGATCTACACTTTCGAAATTTTAGCGGACACACTCAAGTGAATGCCACGGATTTGCGAACGATGAGATACCCAAGCAAAGAGGTACTGAAGGCTCTTGGAAAGTGGTCCGGAGTCCGTGAAACTTCAGATCAGACGGATATCGATTTAAAGATTGAAGAATTTCATGACTACTAAGCAAAAGCGAATTGACGAGGCGTTCTCCATTTTGGTGGACATTGGAATGCCGCGAGCACAGCAGAACGAGCGGTCAGCACTAACGCTTTTGGCTCTTCTAGATTTGTCCATTGAAAAGAAATGGCCTTCGGCGTCAGCGCCGCTGATCGGCATAACTCCAATCATGGACTGGATGCGAGACAGATTCGATAAAGAATACGCTCCCAACACGCGCGAGACGATTCGTCGCCAAACGATGCATCAGTTCGAACAAGCTGGTATTGCTCTTTATAATCCCGACGACCCATCGCGCCCAGTAAATAGCCCGAAGGCGGCTTATCAAGTAGAGCCTACCTTCTTAGGAGTGGCGCAATCGTTTGGTACGGACGAGTACGAGCTGCGCCTTGCCGGCTTCATGGCGTCCCGTGTTTCGTTGACCGCGCAAAACGCCAAGCATCGTGAGATGAACATGGTGGCGATCACTACCGCACAAGGGCAGGAACTATCCCTGAGTCCCGGCGCGCATAGCCAACTGATCCGAGATATCGTCGAGCGATTCGCTGGGCGCTTTGTACCGGGCGGCCAACTCGTTTATGTGGGGGACACGGGTGAAAAGTGGGGCTACTTTGACCAGGAGCTTTTTGCGTCGTTGGGTTTAAAAGTTGACGACCATGGCAAGATGCCGGATGTAATTCTTTATTATCCAGACCGTTCCTGGCTGATACTCGCAGAAGCGGTCACATCGCATGGCCCGGTCGATGCAAAACGACACCGGGAACTGGACAGCCTATTCAAGAACTCGAATGCAGGGCTCGTCTTTGTAAGCGCGTTTCCCGATCGACGCACTTTTACGCGGTACATAGAACACATTTCGTGGGAAACAGAAGTTTGGATTGCCGACAATCCGAGCCACCTGGTTCATTTCAACGGCTCGCGTTTTCTCGGCCCCTATTGATCAGCTGAATCGTCTTAGTTGGCGACTATCGCTGACGCTTCATTATAGATTGGCTACGAAAATGGGCGCCGGGGTCTGCGCCTCTGACTCCATTTACGGAGCATTCCCAACTTGCTTCACCGGCAAAGCATGAGCTTCGAAGCAGGCCAGCACGTCTTTTATCGGCTTTAGACTTGGTTGGGACGGGCAAGAGGCCGAAAATCGAGAGTAGGATCGTCACGCGTCGAAAATTTTCCGATCGTGAAGTCCTCATCGTCAAGGTCAGGCGAAATCATTGCCGTCGCGTAGATGATTTGATGCTCTACGTTAGATTCCCGCGAAATTCTTAAGATTTGATTCTGAAAATTATGGCTCCGTTCTGGCTCCATTCCTTTGTCTTCAGTCGTGTCGATCATAACGAAGCGGGGATGGCGGAAGGCAGGGTCCTTCGTAGCGGCTGAAAAGAATCCAAGAAAGAAGCTACTTCGTAAAATAACCCGTGAACTCGCGGAAAAATACGAATGTCCATCAACCGTGATTTTGTTCTGAGCAAAATCAAACTCAATCCGCTCGGGTGACTCAAAGCTATCCTGCCGCCGCAAATCGTGCCGTAACAACTCTCGAATCTGATCTGCAATAAGAGTGTACGCGTGTGTAAGACGGCGTTCTTGAACTGCTCGCAACCGCTCGTTTTCCATCTTTAAATTGTTAATCCGGTTATTCAGCACATCCTTGCGCGCGGAGATTTCATCGATAAGCTTTATAATATGGGACTTTTCTTCTAGGTCCTCAATCTGCCGATTGAGGTAGCCAGCCTGTTGTTGCAACTGCCTTAGACTCTGACGCGCTTCTGTGGATGGAAGCCGCTGAAGTTTGGACAGACGATCTGCTGATTTTTTCCAAAGACCCTCAGTTCTTTGGAGCGCTTCTTCAAGTACCTTCAGCCTTTGTTCTCGGCGCTCTTGCAACACCCGCGATTGTTTAATCTGGACAGATGCCTCGTTAACAATGGCGACGATGCGACCCCGCGCTCTTTCCGGATCGAAGGGAGCCTTGCATAGATGACATGAACGTTCGTCCCCGGCGGTCTCAATTGGGGCGTAACAAGCCGGGCAGATGCCGAACGTAATATCTCCAAAGTGTTCCGCAACTGACGCGGAATCACGTAATGCGGTAATTTTTGCTTCAAGCGCTCGTATGAAAACGCCGGAATCGGCGATAGCGAAGGAAAGCGCGTCACGCTCCCGCTGCTCAAGGGAGAGTTGTGATTGAAGATGCTGAACCTCGCTATAGGCATCTTCCTGAGCCTTTAAAGTAAGGGCGTCCTCAGCTGTGGCGGTGAATAATTCGCGCTCGCCAGCTTCGACCTGAGTCTGGATTTGATCGCGTTCTTGACGCAGCGAACGACGCTCTGCGTCAAGCCAGTCCATCGTTAGGCTGTGTCCGGTTTTGCCAACGACTTGGAATAGACTTCGTTGCTCGCCCACCGCAGCATCGAACTCTCGCGTCAATTCACGAATTTTCACCTCATTTCCATATAACGCAGATTCATAGGCGCCGCTCAGCAAGCGCCCGATGGCATCGCGCAAAATGGGGGGATCAAATCTGCTTTCAAATCGAAAGAGATTTTCGACCGGACTGAGTTGATCCGAATAAAGGAGCCTAAGTATTTGGTGCATTGTGAGGTTACTAGAGGCCTCGCTAGTTACCTCCGGAAGTCCCAATAGCCGGAACAGTGCTTGTGAAAAACTCTCCTGGCTTTGCGATCGACGATAAGGATAACGCACCCATTCGCTTCTCGGTGCATTGACTGCATCGACGTAGCTTCCGCCAAAAATATCCATCGGCTGACCGATATTTTTCGAAATTTCTCGGCTCAATGTCGCCGGGTTGCCGTTCAATCTGACCTCGACAGTAACCCTAGAACACTGAAGCGCATCTTCGCTCCAGTCGGCTAAGTCGCCACCAAGACCGTAAAAGATGAAATTGAGAATGGTGGATTTTCCCGACGAATTTTCTCCACGGATTACGTTTACGCCCTCATGAAATATCTCGTCGTAAACTGAACGCCCAGCCCTCTCAACTACGAGCTGCGTGACAATCAGAGTCGGTTCAAACCGCGTCATAGCGATACTCAAGGAGTTCAGTGCGGGCCTTTAGACCGTCTGCGCCTAGCAATGTGTATTCGGCGGCTAATACTTCAATAAACTCCATCAGATCGGCGTCAGCCGCATTGGCTTCCGCAATTCGCGGCGCGATTCCTAAGGGAATTGGCTGTCCGGTAACGGCAATGCCGCCTAGCTGAAACTTCTCCAAATCAATCAAGCTGTGTTTTGCAAGTGTTTGCTGCGCGCATAGCTGCATCAACTCCATCCTGCTGAACAAAAGCTGATCGTCAGGCTGCTCGCCGTAGGGCTTTCTATCGCCGTAACGCTCTGCAAGCCGCCTATATTTACGGTGTCGCGGCATAAGTCTTATTTCGTCGATCCTAAAAGGAAAAAGGAGGTAGTAATCCAGAATGCGGACATACTCCCGAGAAAGGGACGCGTGTTTCGCGATGGCTGGCAATAGTCGAAGTAGCCGAAAAATTGCGTGGAATGGGTCAAGCGCGGGCTGAAAGCTTAACTGTATCACTGGTGCCACCGAACGTAGCACTGCTCGGCGAGCCAATAAATCATTCCCATAGCGACGCTATGGTTTACCGCAAAAACATCTGAGCCGCATTCCGTAACGACGGGAACAACAATTTTTTCGGTGACGAGCTGATTGACTTCGAGCTTAGTTAGCGTGCCGATCTGGGGATGGATAATGTAGTTGAATTCATGCTCTGCTTTGGCAAGCAAGTAGGCGAAGATCTGTTGCGCAGATGCAAAAAGAGACCAGCGCTCTAACTGTTTCGCAAACAATTCTTTCTTTTCTAGCGCATCAAAATATTCGGCCTTTCGATCTGCTTTGGTGAGCTTAGCCTCCAACCCATCGATTCCGTCGTGTGAGCGCTTGTTGTAGTAATGCGCCAACAATTCGAATGTGTTTCGCACTTGTTCATTATTGGCGACCTCCAATTCGAGCTTGCGCAATAAGCGCTCGATCGGACTGGCAGGGACTGGAAGATGTAATTCGAATTTGTCTCTGCCAATCACGTCTCCAGCAGCCGAGACCCCGGCTTGATTTACTAGTGATGTCGGCAGAGTCCCGGTCACGAGCGCTCAATCTATGATTAATGTTTTTGGCCAAGCACTTTGTCACGCCCAACAATATCCCCACCAGCAACGGACTTTGATTGGTCGGTGACAGTGCCGCGCCCGGACACGCGATTGCGCGTGAAGTGCACAGTCAATAAAGAGCCGCCTAAACCTCCGCCCACAATGCCTGCGAGGAAACTCCAAATTTGCGACGCATGTTGACTAAGATATTCAGCCATTGATTCCCCCCAATAGCGATTTCATTGAGAATGGTGCGGGCGGTCGCCAATGGCAAGCGGAAGTTGTACGCCCTCTTCAATGCTTTCAATAGCGGGGCGACGGCCTTATGTCGCCTCTTCTTCCACGTTCAAAAAATC
>JAQSCR010000424.1:6457-16982 GCA_029945495.1 Pseudolabrys sp.
AAGAAAAAGGGGCATGGGGTGTGCACCCCGATGCCCCAACTCCACTTAAGGAGCATTCCAGTCTTCGGTCACCTGTAGACCGTGAGCCTCGAAGTAAGCCAGTACATCTTTCACACGCCACACAGGATGGGAGTTGCGGTGCTTTCCCAGTTTCCGACACGCCGGGAAGGCGTCATCGGCATACTCGGGATCGAACATCAACCTCCACGTATGCGCGCGTGACAGGCACCAGCCCATCCTACGCAAGCTTTTCCAGTCTACGATCAGCGGCTTGATGGTCATTGCGAACACTCCAGATTTGGAGCGTTCGAACGCCCACGGTTACCACCGATGGACAGGGGATAGTACGCAAAGAAAAAGCGCCCCGCTAGGGGCGCTGAAGAAGATTTCGTAGATACGGCTCCCACTTATCATCAATGGCTTGCCGCATTTCTGGAAGGTAGGTGGCGAGATTATAGACCTCAGCCACTGCACTTACGATGCTGTCCGCCCGATTGCCGATACTCCCCATGGTGTGATTGAGCATCCTTTCCACGACATGAGGCAGCACTTTTAATTCAGCAAGTTTCGTTCCGAACGTCCGGCGTAGATCGTGCAGCACGTACGGACCAACCCCTGCGTATTGCTCGTCGAGCTCTTTCTTGAACTTGCTGAAGCCGGATACAGGCCGGTCGTCAGCATCGCGAGAAGGAAAGAGCAAGTCGGTGGTATTGAGGCGCGGCACCGTTTCAATGATCTCAGCGACCATAGCCCCGAACGGTATCGTGTGCTGCCGTCCATTCTTGGTCACCCAATCAGGAAGCGTGATAGTCCGTTCCTTCTCATTGACCCACGCCCTACGCAGGTTAGCAATTTCGCCTCGCCGTTGGCCGGTTAGGATCAGGAGACGCACAATAGTTCCGTGCGGGTACCCCTGCTTTCTCGCTCCATCCCACACCTTCTTAAGCTCTGCCGGCAGTAGAACGCGCTTGCGACCTTTGCCGAGGTCCACACGCAAGCCTTCGAGCGGCGAATGCATGAGATACCGCCTGGGCGGCTGGACGCACCACCGAAAGAAGGTGCGGGCCACCGCAAGCACGTGCGATTGTTCACTCGGGGTGTCGGCCATGTCTTTTGTAATGGCTAGCACGCCTTCATACGTTACGTCGGCGAGCTTCTTCGAACCGAGTTCCGGCACGATGTATTTGTCCATAACTCGTTCGTAGTCGTATCGCGTGCGCGCTTTCTTTTTAGAGCAATGCTCCAGTTTGAAAGTCTCGTTGGCAGCTCGAACAGTGATGCGCGTTGCCTTCGTGACCGGTTCCACAAGTAACTTCTTGGCAGCGGTGCGCGCGTCAGAAAGTGAAAGCGAAGGATAATGACCGACGCGTGTGCGCACGCGGTCCTTGCCGCGCATTACAATCCACGTCTTACGATTTTTTCCGACGCGTATACCGAAAGCGGGTGTCGTCTTGTCGAAGTAGGTGCCCGGCGTGCGAAGCCGCTGCACCACGATGTCCGTGAGATGCGCGACTGGCATTATTTGGCTCCGTTTTGGCTCTCAAAGAGCGTGCATAGAGACGCTTTGCTATGAGAAAGTATACCATCACAAAGTCAAGAAGTGATTGCAGCGCAAGGGTTTTTGAGTTGCTATGTGCAACTATGCAAACATCAATTTATTTTTAGGAAACCGCTGCTCTATCCTGCTGAGCTACGGGACCGTCGCGCAGCCATCTAGCACAGGGAAATGCCTGGCGCATCCGTCCCGGCGCCGCGTCCCAATGTTCAGCCGGACGTATTGACGGCATCGCCGGCAAATTCCGACAATCCCCGCGATGACCGGACACCCTGAATATCGCCCGCTCGCGCTTGCCGCCGCCCCGGCGCTCGTCGCGCTGGCGCTGATGGCCGATCCGGCTTTCGCACAGGACAGCTGCAAGCTGACGCCGATTGGCTCCGGCACGGTCGCCTCCGTGCGCGATGGCCGCACCCTGATGCTGGCCGACGGCCAGACCTTGCGGCTGGAACGCCTCGGCCCCGGCTCCGGCACCGACCGCTACGGCCGGCTGGTCGCTTTTGCCTTCCTGCCGGAGGCCGGCCGCTCGGCGCAGCAGGTCCTCCTGGAGCAAGGAGAGGGGCTGGTTTCGGCCCGGATCGGCGACAAATCCTGCGCCGACAGCCTTTTGGCCACCGAACGCGGCGCGCGGGCGGCCAAACGCGGCCTATGGGCCGACCCCAATTTCGCCCCTTTAAGTTCCGAAAATCTACCGGCTCTCGAAGCCGCGCGCGGCCGTTTCGCGCTGGTCGAAGGCAGGGTATTGTCCGTGCGCGAAAGCGGCGCCACCATCTATATGAATTTGGGGCGGCGCTGGACGCGCGACTTCACCGTCACCGTTCTTAAACGCCAGCAGCGCACATTTGCCGCTGCCGGCCTGGATGTGAGACAGCTCGAGGGCCGGCGCATAAGAGTGCGCGGCTGGGTCGAGCGGCGCGGCGGTCCGATCATCGAAGCCGCCGCCCCCGAACAGATTGAACTGATCGATTGATGCTGAAGTGGACGACAAAGACTGCTGCGAAGAAGAATGTCCGGCGCGGCGCTGCGCTCGCGGGCGTGCTGCTGCTTGCCGCCTGCACCGCCACGCCGTCCAACCGCCAGGTGTCGCTGCCGGTGCAGGAGGCCGCGGCCGCGACCGAATTGCAGCCGGCGGTGCAGCGCGAACATTCGCGCATTCTCGCCTCGTATGGCGGCGCCTACGAGAATCCGCGCCTGCAGGCGACGATCGAAAAAACCGTCGAGCGGCTGGTCGCGGCGTCCGAACGGCCAGACCTGAAATACCGCGTGACGATGCTGAACTCGCCGGCGATCAACGCCTTCGCGCTGCCGAACGGGCACCTCTATATTTCGCGCGGGCTGATCGCGCTGGCCAATGACAAAGCCGAACTCGCTTCCGTGCTGGCGCATGAGATGGGCCACGTGATCGCGCGCCACGCCGCCATTCGCGAGGAACAGGCGCGAAACACTGCGATTATCGGCACTCTGGTCAACGACGTGCTGAGCGATCCGGAGACCGGCGCGCTGGCGCTGGCCAAATCGAAATTGACGCTGGCGAGCTTTTCGCGTGCGCAGGAATTCGAGGCCGACGGCATCGGCGTCGGCATTTCCGCGCGCGCCGGTTTCGATTCGTTCGGCGCCTCGCGCTTCCTCACCGACATGCAGCGCAATGCCGATCTGAAAACACCGGCCGGCGCCGCCGATCCGCGCGCGTTCGATTTTCTCTCGACCCATCCGGCAACGCCCGAGCGGGTCAAGAACGCGCTCGTTAATGCGCGCCAGTTTTCCGGGCCGGGCGCCGGCGAGCGCGATCGCGCCGAATATCTCGCCGAGCTCGACGGCATCGTCTATGGCGAGGACCCGAGCGAAGGCTTCGCCCGCGGCCGCCGTTTCCAGCATCCCAAGCTCGGCTTCACGTTCATGGCGCCGCCCGGCTTCTCGCTCGATAACACCGCGCAGGCGGTGCTCGGCCTCAAGGACGGCGGCGGCGAGGCCATGCGTCTCGACCTAGTGAGCGTGCCGGCCGGGCAGTCGCTCGCCGATTATCTCAAGTCGGGCTGGATCGAGAACGTCGATGCCGCGAGCGTCGAAGAGTTCAAGGTCAACGGCTTTCCGGCGGCGAGCGCCACCGCCAAAGGCGAGCAATGGTCGTTCCGGCTGTTCGCCTTGCGCTTCGGCAGCGACGTCTATCGATTCATTTTCGCGGCCAAGACCATGACCGCGCCGAGCGACCGCACGTTCCGCGAGTCGGTCGCGACCTTCCGTCGCATGAGCCTGAAGGAGAGCGCGCAGATCCACCCGCTGCGGCTCAAGGTCGTCACCGTCGGCGCCAACGATACGCCGGAGAAACTGGCGCACCGCATGGCGACCCCCGATCACCCGATGGAGCGGTTTCTGGTGCTCAACGGCCTGTCGGCCGGCGACCGGCTGAAGCCGGGCGACAAGGTCAAGATCGTGGTGGAGTGAGGCCTCGTGTCCCGGACGCGGTGCAGCACGAAGTGATGCGCCGCTGATCCGGGACCCCGCTATTCTTGCTTAGAAAGCTGGACCCCGGGTCTGCATCGCACCGCCATAGCGCGTCAACGCGCTTATGGCGCTGCGCCGCGCCCGGGGAACACTACACCTCGCCCGCTTCGGGGTTGATCGTGAATTCGCGCGGCACGTCCGGACCCCAGAGATAAAATGAATCTTCCGGGGCATGGTCGGCTGACGGCCAGCGTTCTTCCTTCGGAATGTAATCGATGTCGCAGGAATATTCGGAGAAGCTGCCCCACGGATCCATGATGTAGTGGAAGTAGTTCGAGCCGAGGACGTGGCGGCCGAGACCCCAGCCCTTCTGATAGCCCTTGTCATGCATGCGCATGGCGCCGAGGCCGATGTCGTTGACGCTCGACACGTCCCAGCTGCAGTGATGGAAGCCGGGCGCCGACGATTTCACCAGCGCCAGCATGTGTTGATCGCTGCCGTGAATGCCGTGCATGAAGGCCACCAGATCCTGAGCGCGATCGGACAGGCGCAGGCCGAGCGTGCGCTCGTAGAACTTGATCGAGGCCAGCACGTCGCTGGTGAAGATCAGCACATGCGACAGGCGGCGCGGCCGCACCGGCGGCGCCGCGGCGCGCACGGTGGCGGCGGCCTTGCCGGCCGGCACCGTCATCCACTGGCTGTCGGATTTGTGGTCCGGCGAAACCTTCGGCGCCACCTTGATCTCCATCAGCACGCCTTCATGGTTACGGAACCAGAAGCCGTTGCTTTCGAAACCCGGAGGCGCGTCAATCAGCTTGACGCCCTCGCCTTCGATCCGCGCCTTCAAGCGGCCGATGTCCTCGGCGTAACAGCCGAACGACAGATGATGCAGCGCCTTCGCCTTGCCCTCAACCACCGAACCCCAGCCGTGGTCATGACCGAAGGTCTTGAGCTGCAACGAATTGCCGTTGCGCACCATGTTCAGCCCGAAATTCGTATAGAATTCGTCGGCGACGTTCATGTCGGGAACCGACAGCACGAACTGATCGAGCGAATGCACGCCGAGCGCGCCGGATTCCGTTGTCGGCGGGACGTAGCCCTGAATAGCCGTCATCTTGAAACTCCCTGGACCCTATGTGGGGGATATTTGCCGACATCATACGCCGGTGCCGGCCGGTAGGAAACCGCTACGTTGCCAGTGGTTTGGCACTGCCAAAGGGTGAAATTCTGCCCACCAAACCGCCCACCGGAACGGAATCGCTGTCGGCGGCTTCTATGATGATGAACACGTCGGAATCAGAGGGCCTCGGCCTGTCGGTGCTGCTCTATCTGGGCGCCATTGTCGGTGCGCTCGCGCTGCTGGCCGTCCCCACCTATTACGCAACCCGCGCCGAGGTGCACGCAAACCCGCCTTTGGCCCGAGCCGATCCGCTACTGAACGGGCCGATTATCGGCGACCGGCTCACCGGCCGGTTCCCGCTGGCGATGTTGCAGCGTCAAACTTTGGTGGACGCGGAAACCGTGGCGCTGCTCAAGCCGAAGGCTAAAAAGTCCGAACCGACGCGGGTCGCGGCCCGGCAGGCGCACCGCGCCACCGGCACGCCGATGGCAGAGTTGCAGACCGAACGCAGCCGGCCGGCGATGTTTCCGTTCAATCTGTTCTGAACCGACCACCCCCGCGCACCAGTCCGCCTAAGCTAGGCGCAAAAGCCTATTGATTGAACGCCCGCCGCCGCAAGCGCAGGCAGCAGCCGCATGGACAAGCCCGACCCCATTTGTAATCCTGATCGAGGTTTTTCTTGAAAACTCTGGGGGCACAAATGCGTAAAATCTGGCAGGTCTGCGTTTTCACGTTGTTGATGGGCAGCGTCGCCCATGCCGGACCGGTGACGGCCTATACCGCGCTGGAAGAAGATGAAATCGCCGACTACGTCGCGGCGGCCAAGAAGGCCCTGCCCGACGTCGATCTCAAGGTGCTGCGTCTGTCGACCGGCGATCTGGGCGCCCGCATTCTCGCCGAAGCCTCCAATCCGCAGCACGACGTGATCTGGGGTTGGGCGGTCACCAATATGATGGACCCGCGCGTGCTCGCGCTGCTGCAGCCGTACAAGGCCAAGGGCGCCGACAAGCTGGCCGCGCCGTATCGCGCCGCCGATGACAAATGGTTCGCCGCCACTGGCTACATGGCCGCCTTCTGCGTCAACAACGAGCGCATCAAGGCCAAGGGCCTGACCATGCCGAAGGATTGGGCCGATCTGCTCGATCCGAAATTCAAAGGCGAGGTGGTGATGCCGAACCCGGTGTCCTCCGGCACCGGCTATCTGCAGATCGTCGGCATCCTGCAACAGATGGGCGAAGAGAAGGGCTGGAAATTTCTCAAGGACCTCGACGCCAATGTCGCGCAGTACATCAAGTCGGGCTCGCGGCCTTGCAAGGCGGCGCGCGCCGGCGAATTCGCCGTCGGCACCTCGCTCGCCTTCGCGGCGATCCAGTCGATCCAGGAAGGCTTCCCGGTGACGATGGTGATCCCGGCGTCGGGCGCCGGCTTCGAGCTTGAAGCCTCGGCCTTGATGGCGTCGTCGAAGAACAAGGCCGACGCGCAGAAGTTCCTCGACTGGACGCTCGCGCCGGACGCCGCCGGCATCTACGGCAAGTACAAGGAAATCGTCACCATCCCGGGCATCAAGCCGTCGGCGGCATCGGTAAAGGCTGGCCTGCCCGCGGACGTCACCAAGATCCTGTTGCCGATCGACTTCGCCAAGTCGGCGGTGCAGCGCACTGCCATTCTGGAACGCTGGCAAAAGGAAATCGGCCGATAGACACCGGCAAAGCCGGGACACGATGCAGCTTCGGCTCGAAGGCGTCAGCAAGACGTTCGAAGGTATCCACGCGCTCGAGGATATTTCGATCAGCGCGGAGGCACCCGAATTCGTGTGCCTCCTCGGCCCCTCCGGCTGCGGCAAGACAACCTTGCTGCGGCTGATCGCCGGCCTGACCGCACCGGACACCGGCCGCATCTGCCTCGACGATGCCGACCTGTCGCATACGCCGGCGCGCGAGCGCGGCTTCGGCATCGTGTTCCAAGCCTATTCGCTGTTCCCGAACATGACGGTCGCGGCGAATATCGGATACGGCCTGCGCATTCGCGGCGAGTCCGCCGCGCGCATCGCCGCCCGCGTTGGCGAATTGCTCGACCTGATCCAGCTGCCGCATCTGGCCGACCGCTATCCGTGGCAGCTCTCGGGCGGCCAGCAACAGCGCGTCGCGCTGGCGCGTGCGGTCGCCGTCGAGCCGAAATTATTGCTGCTGGACGAGCCGCTGTCGGCGCTCGACGCCAAGGTGCGGGTCGAACTGCGTTCAGAGATCCGCGCGCTGCAAAAACGGCTGGGAATTCTCACCATCATGGTGACGCATGACCAGGAAGAAGCGCTCATGCTCGCCGACCGTATCGTCTGCATGCAGAAGGGCCGCGTCGCCCAGGTCGGCACGCCGCAGGATCTCTATCACCGCCCGGTGAGCCGCTTCGTCGCCGACTTCATGGGCATCAGCAATCTGATCGACGTGAAGACCGCGCAAGCCTTCGCGCCGGCGCTGCTCGCCGACCGTCAGCCGAACGCTGGCGGCATCGCCTGCGTGCGGCCGGAAGATATCGTCCTGACCGCTACAGGCAGCGGCGCACGCATCAAGTCGGTGCAGTTCCTTGGCAATATTTCGCGGTTGACGCTCGACTGGCCGGGCGGCGAATTGATCGTCGAGCAGCCGGGCGAGACCACGCTGGCGCCGGGCACGCAGGTCGGCGTCGAGTTTTCGCCGCGCAAGCATGCCTGGGTCGCGGCGCCGTGAGCCTGCTCCGGACCGGATTGCGATCCGCCGCCGATCTGGATCGCGTCTTTATCGCCGTTTGCCTGATCGTGCCGCTCGCCGCGCTCGGGCTTTTTTTCGTCTACCCGTTGGCGACCGTGGCGTTGCGCAGCGTGACCGAACCGGGCGGCAGCATCGGCCTCGGCAATTTCGCCGTCATCTTGCGCTCGACGAGTTTCTGGCGCGCCACCGCTCATAGCCTGACCATGAGCGGCTCGACCACCGCGGTCGTCCTGGTGTTGGGCCTTGTCGTCGCCTTCGCGCTGCGGCGCTGCCGCATCCTCGCCGGCACGCTGGTGATGGGCGCGGTCGCGCTGCCGCTGCTGATGCCATCGCTGGTGCAGGGATTGGGACTAATATTCTTGCTCGGCCGCAACGGCCTTTTGACCAAGGCCTCAGGCATTGAGATCAACATATACGGCTTCTGGGGGCTGCTGATCGCCAACGGCCTGTACGCTTTGCCGCAGGCGGTGCTGATCATCAGCGCGGCCTTGCGCAGCGCCGACGCGCGCATCTACGAGGCGGCCGAAATCCTCGGCACCTCGCCGTGGCGGCAGTTCCGCGACATCACGCTGCCCAACATCAAGTTCGGCCTCTTGAGCGCCGGCTTCGTCGTCTTCACCGTGACCATCACCGACTTCGGCAATGCCGCCACCATCGGCGGCGACTATTCGATCCTGGCGACCGAGATCTACAACCAGGTCGTCGGCCAGATGAACTTCAATCTTGGCGCCGTGGTCGGCATCATGCTGCTGTTTCCAACAGTACTGGCCTTTTATCTCGAACGCGTCGCCTCGCAGCGCCAGTTCGGCTCGCACAGCGATTCGGCGGTGCCGATCGTGCCGGTGTGGACGCCGCGCCGCGACGTGCCGATGACCGTCGCCGCCTGGCTGATCGCGCTGCTGCCGATCGTCACCGTCGGTGTCGTCGTGTTTGCCAGCTTCGTCTGGCTGTGGCCCTATCGGTTCGATCTCACTTTGCGTCATTACGCGGTCAAGGTGGCCGGCGGCTACGATCCGCTCTGGACGACCATCTATATCTCGATCTGGGCCGGCCTGGTCGGCACCGCGCTGACATTTGCGTTAGGCGTCGCGCTGCAAAGAATGCCGCGCCATGCGGTCAAGCCGATCTACTTCGTATGCATGCTGCCGGCCGCGGTGCCGGGCCTGGTGCTGGGCCTGTCCTATATCTTTGCTTTCAACGCGCCGGGCACGCCGATCTATTTCCTTTACGGCAGCGCCGTTCTGATCGCGTTTTGCAATGTCTTCCATTACTGGACGCAAGGCTTCCTCACCACCATGACCGGCCTGCGGCTGGTGCCGGCATCGCTGCAGGAAACCGCGGCCTGTCTTGGGGCTGGCCTACCGCGCGTGATGCGCGACGTGGTCGCGCCGCATATGGCGCCGACCATCGTCTCAGTGTTTTTCTTTCTGTTCATGCAATCGATGGTGACGTTGTCGGCCGTCATCTTTCTGATCACCGCCTCGGTGAGCGTCGCCTCGGTGTCGATCATGCGGCTGGACGAGGCCGGCTTCACCTCGCAGGCCGCGGCCTACGCCACCTGCACGATGGGCGTGGTGGTCGCGGCGTCGATCGTCATGCGCGTGCTGTTGGCGCTGATGACCGGACGGCGGAAAAGCGCCGGCTGAATTATTTCAGCGTGCCCGACACGCGCAGGATATAGGCCAGCACCTGCGCCACGGCGCGGTAGAGATTCTCCGGAATCTCCTGGTCGATCTCGACATTGGACAGCGCCATCGCCAGTTCCGGATTCTCCGAGATCGGCACGCCACTGGCGCTGCCGGCCTCGACAATGCGACGCGCCAGCTCGCCTCGGCCGACCGCCGTCACTTTCGGCGCGTGCGGCGCCGCGTATTGCACTGCCACCGCCAGCGATTCGCGCTTGTGGCTCATGTGGCGTGATCGACGTAAAGGCCGTGGCCGGCCGAGGCGGCGGCGGGCTGGCCGGCCTGGCAAGTGAGCACGCCGGGCTCGATCTCGGCCTGACGCAAGCCGGCTTCCAGCAGCGGCAATCCGGCCAGCAGGCTTTCCGCGCTTTCCGGCCGCTCGGCATTCATCGTGACGGTTGCCTTGCCGCCGATCAGCGCGATGCGCACATGCACCGCGCCGATCGGCTCAAGATCGACCGAGAAATTGGCGCGCCATGCCGGCTCGACGATGTCGCCGTCACGCTTCGTGCCGTCGCGCTCGATACGGATCTGCGCTACCGCGGTGCCGGCCGGCATTGCCATCGGTATATCGAAAGTCATACGGCCGGGAATGGCGTCGGCAGGCCTTGCGTTGAGTTCGGCGCGCTCTGGCAGCGAGGCGATCTTCAGGATCATCTCGCGGGCAATTGCCGAGTCGGTCTTATCGAGCAGATGCGACGCCAGATCGCGCGCCGTCGCATTCGCCGGCAGGCTGGCGTCGGCGGCGGGCTGCGGCACGGTCGGTCCGTTTGGATAAGGCAGCATCGGCCCGGCTGGCCGTTGTGCCGCCGGCGTCGGCGCGGACGCGGCCGAGGGAGTGCCGGCCGGCAATGCCGCGCGCTCGGCGCTCTCCCAGTTCTTCAGCGCTTCGCGCAGGGACAGCAGCACGGCGCGGGCATCGAGCGGCACCGTTGACCGCGACGGATCGCTCGCCGCGCCCGGGTTGCCGACGAAGCCC
>JAQSCR010000425.1:0-13357 GCA_029945495.1 Pseudolabrys sp.
ATTGCTGCCGTTGCCGGGCACGTAAAGTTGCGCAAGGTCGGTCGGGTCGCGCTGATACTTCTTGTCGACTTCGAGAATGACACGGTACTGGTTGCGCTGCGTGTAGATCGTCGAAATCTGCCGCTGCGAGAAGGCGTCGTTGAGCGCGTTATCGATATCCTGGACGCGCACGCCTAGCCGTGCCGCCGCCGCGCGGTCGATGACGATATTGGCCTGCAGCCCGCCCTGCTCGCGGTCGGTGTTGACGTCGGTGAGTTCGGGCAACGTTTTGACGCGGTCGAGCACCTTCGGCACCCAGGCCTGCAACGCGTCGATGTCGGCGCTCCACAATGTGAACTGATAGGACGAATCGCTCTGCCGCGCGCCGGCGCGCAGGTCCTGTGCCGGGAACATGAAGATGCGAATGCCGGCAATGCTGCTCAACTTGGTGCGCAGCCGGCCGATCACCGCTTGCGTCGGCGTGTTGTTGCGTTCTGCCAAAGGCTTCAGGCTGATGAACAGCCGGCCGCGATTGACCGATCCGCCGAAGGCGGAGGCGCCGATCGAGGAGCCCAGGCCCGCCACTGCCGGGTCGGCCAGCACGACGTCCATCGCCTGCAATTGCAGTTGCAGCATCGCCTCGTAGGAAATATCGGTCGAGGCCTGCGTGCCGCCGAAGATCAGCCCGGTGTCGTCCTGCGGGAAATAACCTTTCGGAATCTTGATGAACAGGCCGACGGTGAGCGCTATTGTGGCGACGAACACCACGAGCCCCAGCGTGCGGTGCGCCAGCATGAAGGCGAGCGTGCGGTCGTAGAAACCGACCAGGCGCGACAGCACGCCCTCGACGCGCCGGTCCAGCCAGGTGGCGTTCTTGTGCGGCGGCTGCTTGACGAAATAGGCGCAGATCATCGGCGTCACCGACAATGACATCACCGTCGATACCGCGATCGCGAAGCACAAGGTCACCGAAAATTCGCGGAACAGCCGGCCGACGATGCCACCCATGAACAGCAGCGGCGTGAAGGCGGCGATCAGCGACACCGAGATCGACACCACGGTGAAGCCGATCTGCTTGGCGCCGCGCAGAGCGGCGGCGAGCGGTGAATAGCCCTTCTCCATGAAGCGGAACATGTTCTCGATCATGACGATGGCGTCGTCGACGACGAAGCCGATGCACACGGCGAGCGCCATCAGCGACAGATTGTCGATGGAAAAGCCGGCCGCCCACATCGCCGCGCAGGTGCCGGCCAGCGACAGCGGCACGGTGATACCGGCGGCCACGGTCGCCGCGGTCCGCCGCAGGAACAGGAACACCACCAGCATCACCAGCACCGCGGTGGCGGCCAGCGTGATCTGCATGTCGCGCACGCTGGCGCGGATAGTCTGGGTGCGGTCGGTCAGCACCGATATGTCGAGCCCGGCCGGAATCCACTGTCGCAGTTCCGGCAGCAGTTCGTAAATTCGGTCGACGGTGTCGATGACGTTGGCGTCGGCCTGCTTGGTGATGATCAGCAGCACCGACGGGTCGTGGTTGTACCATCCGGCGGAGCGGCTGTTGCGCACGCTCGGGGTAATGGTCGCTACGGTAGAGAGGCGGATGACGTTGCCGTTGACGGTCTTGACGACGACCGGATCGTAGTCGGCAGGCTGACGCAATTGATCGTTGATGCCGATCGACACCGCGCGCTTGCCCCCGTCGAAAGTGCCGAGCGGCCCCTGCGCGTTGGAATTGGCGATCGCCGTGCGCACGTCCTCCATCGCCAGCCCCATGGCGGAAAGCCGCGCCGGATCGACCCGCACGCGGATCGCCGGCTGCTCGGAGCCGGCGACGGTGACGTCGGCGACGCCGTCGACTTGGCTTAGCCGCTGCACGATGATGCTGTCGGCGGCGTCGTAGATGGCGCTCCCCTGCATGGTCTTGGAGGTCAGCGCCAGGATCAGGATCGGCGCCGCCGCCGGATTGGCCTTGCGGAAGGTCGGCAGCGTCGGCATGTCGCCGGGCAGATCGGTCAGCGCCGCGTTGAGCGCGGCCTGCACGTCGCGCGCCGCGCCCTCGATGCTGCGCGACAGGTCGAACTGCACCGAGATGCGCGAGGTGCCGGTCGAGCTGGTCGAGGTCATTTCGGTGATGCCGGCGATGGTGCCGAGCTGCCGTTCGAGCGGCGCCGCCACCGTCGCCGCCATGATGTTGGGATCGGCGCCGGGCCGGCTGGCGCTGATGCTGATGGTCGGGAATTCGACGCTCGGCAGGCTGGCGACGGGCAGGAAGTCGTAAGCCACCGCGCCGGTCAGAAACAGCCCGATCGCCATCAGCGTGGTGCCGATTGGCCTTCGAATAAATGGATAGGAGAAATTCATGGCGCTTTCCTGTCATTCCGGACGCCGCGCAGCGGCGATCCGGAATCCAGAAGCACGCTCTGAACTTTCATCTGGATTCCGGGTTCGCGGGATTCACCCGCGCCCCGGAATGACGGGCTTAGCGGAGGATGGTTCATCACCCTCACTCCGCCGGTCCCGGCGCGAGCCGCGGCGTCTCCGGCGACAGCCGCGCACGCAGCCGCTCCATATAGAGATAGATCACCGGCGTGGTGTAGAGCGTCAGCAACTGGCTGAGCAGAAGGCCGCCGACGATGGTGATGCCAAGCGGATTGCGCAGCTCCGAGCCGGTGCCGGATTCGAGCGCCAGCGGCAGCGCGCCGAACAGCGCGGCGAGCGTCGTCATCATGATCGGCCGAAAGCGCAACAGCGCCGCCTGCATGATCGAGTCCTCCGGCGACAGGCCCTGCCTCCGCTCGGCCTCGATGGCGAAGTCGATCATCAAAATCGCGTTCTTCTTAACGATACCCATCAGCAGCACGATGCCGATCAGCGCGATCACCGACAGGTCATAGCCAAACAGCATCAACGCCAAGAGCGCGCCGACGCCGGCCGACGGCAAGGTCGAGAGAATCGTTAGCGGGTGGATGAAGCTCTCGTACAAGACGCCGAGCACGATGTAGATCGCGATCACAGCGGCGAGAATGAGCCACGGCTCGCCGGCCAGCGACTTGGCGAATTCGGCCACGTCGCCCGAATAACTGCCGGTCACCGACGACGGCATGCCGATCTCAAGCTGCGCGGCGGTGATGACGTCGACCGCGTCGCTCAACGCATAACCCGGCGCCAGATCGAAGCTGATGGTGACCGAGGGAAACTGCTCCTGGTGCGCGATCGCCAACGGCGCCGAGATGTTCTCGAAGCGCGCAAAAGCGGCGAGCGGCACTTGATTCGAGCCGGTGACGGCGTTCGGCGTCGCGCTGGTGTTGGTATTGGTGGTGCCGGACGCGGTGTTGGCGACGGTCGCCGCGGTGCCGCTGGAGGTGGTGGCGCCGGTGACATAAAGCTTGGTGAGCGACGTCGGGTCTTGGCTGTAGCGCGGCTGCGCTTCGAGGATGACGCGATACTGATTGGACTGGCCGTAGATCGTCGAAATCTGCCTTTGGCCGAAGGCGTCGTTGAGCGTGTCGGTCACGCTCTGCATCGACACGCCGAGGCGGCCGGCTTGTTCGCGGTCGACATTGACCAGCACCCGCGGGCCGCCTTCCTGCGCTTCGGAAGCAACCTCGCGCAGCGCCGGATTGTTGCGCAGCGCGCGCGTCAATTTGTCGGCCCAGTCGATGACCTCGGCTGAATCGCTGCCGACCAACGTGTACTGATATTGCGCGCGGCTGGCGCGCGTCGAAATCTGGATGTCCTGGGTCGCCTGGAAATAAACGGTCATGCCAGGAATGCCGGCGACCGCGCCCTTCAACCGATCGACGATTGCCGCGACGCGCGCGGCGCGCTCCTCGCGCGGCTTCAGGCTGATGGCGAGCCGGCCGGCATTGGGCGTGGCGTTGAGCGGGCTGACGCCGACCAGCGACACCACGCCGGCGACGTCGGGGTCGGCGCGCACGATCGCCTCGATCTGGGTCTGCCGCCGCTGCATTTCGGTGAACGACACATCGACGCCGGCTTCGGTCACCGCGGTGATCTGGCCGGTGTCCTGCAGCGGCAGGAAGCCTTTCGGGATGATGATGTAAAGCGCAACGGTCGCCGCCAAGGTCACCAAGGTCACCACCAAGGTCGCGCGCTGGCGCTTGAGCACCCAGACCAGACTCTGGCGGTAAAGCTCGACGGTGCGGTCGGTGTAGCCCTCGAACCGCCTGGTCCAGGCATTGCCGGCGCCGGCGGTCTTTTCCCGGCGCAGCAGGCGGCCGCACATCATCGGCGTCAGCGTCAGCGACACGATGGCGGAGGCGACCACGGCGATGGTCAAGGTCAGCGCGAACTCGCGGAACATGCGGCCGACCAGCCCGGTCATGAACAAAAGCGGGATGAACACCGCGATCAGCGACAAGGTCAGCGATATCACCGTGAAGCTGATCTCGCGCGCGCCTTTCAGCGCGGCTTCCAGCGGGCTTTCGCCATCTTCTATATGGCGGACGATGTTCTCGATCATGACGATGGCGTCGTCGACGACAAAGCCGGTGCCGATGGTCAGCGCCATCAATGAGAGATTATCCAGAGAGAATCCGCAGAACCACATCACGCCGAAGGTGGCGACCAGCGACAGCGGCAGTGCCACGCCGGCGATGACGGTGGCGCGGATGGTGCGCAGGAAAATCAGCACCACCAGCACGACCAGCGCGATCGACAGTACCAGCGTGAACTGCACATCGTGGATCGAGGCGCGGATCGTCGTGGTGCGGTCGGTGACGATGGTGAGTTTCGCGCCGGCCGGCAACGAGCGCTGTAGGCGCGGCAGTTCATTGCGCACGCGGGTCACGGTGTCGATCACATTGACGCCGGGTTGGCGCTGCACGTCGATGACGATGGCAGGCGCGCCGAGATACCAGGCGCCGACTTTGCTGTTCTCCAGCCCGTCGACCACGTCGGCGACGTCGGACAGCAGCACCGGCGCGCCGTTGCGGAACGCGACGGTGATCGCCTTGTAGGCGGCGGCCGAGGCGATCTGGTCGTTGGCGGCGATGGTGTAGGATTGATGCGCGCCGTCGAGCGCGCCCTTGGCGCCGGCGACATTGGCGCCGACGATGGCGGTGCGCAAATCCTCGAGCGCGATGCCGTAGGCGGCCAGCCGCGACAGGTCGGCCTGGATACGGATCGCCGGTCGGATGCCGCCCTGCACCGAGACACGGCCGACGCCGCTGACTTCCGACAGCCGCGGCGCCATGATGGTGTCGGCGAGGTCGCTGAGCGCGCGCTGGTCGATCGATGCCGATGTGATCGCCAAGGTGATGATCGGCGTGTCGGCCGGGTTCACTTTGGAATAGAGCGGCGGGTAGGGCAGGTTGCGCGGCAGCGTCGAGCCGGCGGCATTGATCGCCGATTGCACGTCCTGCGCGGCGGCGTCGATGTCGCGGTTGAGGTCGAACTGCAGCGTCACTTGGCTGATGCCGAACGAACTCGACGAGGTCATCACCTGCAGCGCCGGGATCTGGCCGAACTGCCGCTCCAGCGGCGCCGTTACCAGTGCGGCGATGGTGTCGGGATTGGCACCGGGCAATTGCGTCGTCACCTGCACGGTCGGGAAGTCGACCTGCGGCAGCGCCGAGATCGGCAGCCACCAGTAGCCGAGCGCGCCGCCCAGCATCACCGCGACGCCGAGAAGGGAGGTGGCGATCGGCCGGTGAATGAAGGGGGAGGAGACGCTCATTGCTGTGCGGCTGGCCTCGCGCTGCCGTCGGCGCGCGGCGCGCGTTCGCCGGTTGCCCCAGCCGGACGTTGTCCACGCGGGCGATTGGTCGCGGGCGCGGGCGCGGCCGGCGCGCCATCGCCAGTGCTGACGGTCACCTTCGCGCCTTCGGTCAGCCGGGCAAAGCCGGTGGTGACGACGCGCTCGGGCGGCGTCACGCCGCTCTTGATGACGGTCTGGGTTTCGTCCTGCTTCTGCACCACGATCGGCCGGATCGTTGCACTGTTATCGTCCTTGACGACGTAGATGAACGTGCCGGTCGGGCCGCGCTGCACCGCGCCGGTCGGGATCACGACGACCTGCTTGAGCGTGTCGATCAACAGCCGCACATTGGCGAACTGACCGGGCCACAGTTGCAGGCTGGCGTTGGGGAATTCAGCCTTCAGCTTCACCGTGCCGGTCGAGGCGTCCACCTGATTGTCGACCACCGTCAGCGTACCGCGGTCGATCACCGCGTCGTTGTCGGAGCGCTGCGCGTCGACTTTGAGCGGGCCCTTGGCGAAGGCATCGTTGACCTGCGACAGATATTGCTGCGGCAGATTGAACATCACTGAGATTGGCTGGACCTGGGTGATGGTGACGATACCGGTGGAATCGGAAGCCTTGACGATATTGCCTTCGTCGACGGCGCGGATGCCGGTGCGGCCGTCGATCGGCGCCTTGATGGTCGTGTAGGCCAATGTCGCCTGCGCGCTTTCGGCCGCCGCCTGATCCGACTGCACCTGCGCGGTATATTGGGCGACCAGCGAGCGTTGCGTATCGGCCTGCTGCTTGTTGATGGCGTTGGTCGCCGCGAGCTGTTCGTAGCGCGCGAGGTCGTTCTTGGTGTTGGCGAGCAGCGCCTCGTCCTGCGCCTTCTTGGCAAGCGCCTGATCGAGCGTCGCCTTGAACGTGGTCGGGTCGATCTGCGCCAGCACGTCCCCCTTCTTGACGTCCTGGCCTTCCTTGAAGCCGACGCTGAGCAATTTGCCGTCGACCTGCGCCCGCACGGTGACGGTGTTGAGCGCCTTGGTGGTGCCGACGGCGTCGAGATAGACCGGCACGTCGGCGAGCGCGGCGGGCGCGACCAGTACCGGCACCGGGCCGTCGGCGGCGAAACGGCTGGTGCGGCGCTGCTGTTGCGCCGATGTGCCAAAGACATAATAGAGCGCGCCGGCGACCGCGAGCAGCACCACGGCATAGATTATGTAACGGCGACGGCTGCTGCCGGCCAGACTTGATAGCCCGCGTTGCTTCGGCAGCTCACCGTGCATTGTTGGCTTCAACCGGTTTGGGCAGCCAGCCGCCGCCAAGCGCCTCATAAAGAGTGACGATCGCCTGCACGCGCGACAGCCGCGCCTGTATCTGGGAGTCGACCGCCGAATACAGCGTCTGCTGTGTCTGCAGCACGGTGACCATATCGGTCGTGCCTTCGCGCAGACGCTGTTCGGAGATATCAAAGGCGCGCTGCGAACTGTTCACCACGTCGGCCAGTACTCTCTCGCGGATGGCAGTCTGGCGAATACCGTCGAGCGCATTCTCGACATCGGAGAAACCGGAAATCACTGCCTTGCGGTAGTTCTGCAGCAGTTCGTCCTGAAGGCCCTTTTTCAAATCGAGATTGCCCTGCAGGCTTCCGCTGTCGAAGATCGGCTGGGTCAGGCCGGCGCCCAACGAGAACAGCGCCGATTCCGGCCGCATCAATGTTCTCAGGACGGCGCTCTGATAGCCACCTTCGCCGGTCAGCGTGATCGACGGCAGCATTTGCGCGCGCGCGTTCTCGACATTGGCATTGGCTGACGCCAGCTTCGCCTCGGCCTCGCGGATGTCGGGCCGCTGGGTGAGGAGTTCGGACGGCAGGCCGGGCGTCACCCGAGGATAGGCGATCGCGCGCAGGGTGCCGCCGCGCACGCGCACGCTTTCCGGCGAGCGTGCCATCAAAACGGCAAGCGCGTTGCGATTTTGCACGACGGTCTGTTCGAGCGGCGGGATGGTGGCGCGCTGGGTGTTGACCACGCTTTCCTGCTGCGCGGTTTCCAGCGCCGAAGCGGTGCCGGCATTGACGCGCTGCTTGATCAGGTCGAGGACGCGGTTGGCGCTGGCAAGATTTTGGCGTGCCGCCTTCAGCCGGTCCTGCGCCGTGAGCAACTGGAAATAGGCATTGGCCGCGCTCACCACGGTGCTGAGGCCGACCACTTCCCGGTCATAGCGGCTGGCGACGGCGGTTTGTTCGGCGGCGCGCAAGGCCGAGCGGTTCTTGCCCCAGAAGTCGATCTCGTAACTGGCGGTCAACGTCGCCTGCAAGTTGTTGGTTTCGGAGCCGCCCGAACTGCCGCCGCTTGCCGAGCTCCGCGAGGCGCGCGAGCGCGTGCCGGAGGAGTCGAGGGTGACGGACGGCAAAAGCGCGGCGCCGGAGGTGCGCGCCTGCGCGTCGGCCTGCACGATGCGGGCGATCGCCGCGGCGATGTCGAGATTGGCCTCGCGCGCCTGCTCGATGATCTCGGTCAGTTCGCGCGAGCGAAAGCCGCGCCACCAGTCGAGCGATGGCAACGCCGCCTCGGCAATCGCCGCCTTCGGCGAGCTGCGATCATAGGATTGCGGAATATCGAGCGCGGGGTCGGGCTTGTCGGCCAACAGGCAACCGCCGAGCGTCAACATCAGGCAAGGCCCCATCAGCATGGTCCACAACGGACGCCAGACCGTTTTCGTTCCCGACGCTGCTTTCGTTCCCGACCGGACGCAATTACCACCGCGACGCGTAACCATAATAAGCACTCTCGCAAATGACTGTTGGATAGACCGGCCGTCAGGCTAGCCTAGATTATGGCTTGTTGCCTGCGGTTTTACGGCCCGGCGGCCAGTCGGCGAGCGTTTGTCTACCGGCCTGCGACATTTGTGCCGCTGCGCTGGCAAAGACACCTTGGATGGTCTGATCGAAAACCTGACGCGTCGCGCGCGAATTGGCCATCGCCGTCCGCAACGTCTCGGCGTCGAACGGTTCGGTGCGCAAGGCGGCGCGGATGACGTCCTGGGACGATCTGAATTTAGCCTGCGCGGCCTCGATGCTGCCGCGGTCGGCGTTGATCTGCGTGCGCAAAAATCCGGCATCGCCGGCCGGCAACGAACTGGCGATACGTTCGACGCGCACGAATACGTCGCGGTCCCAGGCGGGCGCCGGCTCCGGCGAACGGATCGCGAAGGCAACGGCCACGCCGATAAAGAACAAATTGAGCGCCAGCGAGCCGAGCAGCAGCCAGCGAGATGAACCGCGCGTTATCGCTGGCGCCAGTTGCGCGATGCTCATGGCCGCGCTCCGGTCAGCGACTCGGGCTCGAACACGATGGAACCGAGATCGGCGCGGCTCGCGATCGCGAAACGTCCGTCAAGCTGATCGAAGCGGCGGTCGAGCCCGGCGATCCCGACATAGAAGCCGAGCACGGCGCAGGCGGCGAGCGCGGCGACGCGCGGCCAGGCCGGCGCGAATTGCCAGTCGAGCAGCACTGCCGGCATCCGCCACAGCGCAACTTTCTGACGCGGCAGCGGCGTCGCCAGGCGCGTCAGCACGCGGTTGACCGCGGCCTGATCGGCGGGCTGCGCCTGCGTGACGCGCTTGAGCGCGGCGTCGAGAAATTTCGGCCAAGGCTGGCTTGTTGGCTGGTCTGTCATTCTACTCATCCTTATCGATCTCGCTCTCGAGCGCCCGCCGCAAATTCTGTTTCGCCCGCACCAGCAATGTTTCAACCGCCGACACCGTGGTGTCGAGAATTTCCGCCACCTGCGCGTTGCTCATGCCGTCACCGTAAGTAAGCACGATGGCGGTGCGCTGTCGTACCGGCAGTTCCGCGGTCGCCTTGGCGACCAGCCGGTCGCGCTCGCTCTGCTCGGCCTGTTCGCCGGCGTCCGGGGTCGGATCGACGATCTCTCCGGCCGCTTCCAGTTCGACCCAGGGCGCGCGACGTTTGCGGTCGAGGCAGAGATTGACCACGATGCGGGTAAGCCAGGTGCGGAACAGGGCCAAAGGCTGCCAGCGCGGCGCATGGGTCCAGACCCGCAGCATGGCTTCCTGCGCCACGTCCTCGGCGTCGGCGGCGTTGCCGAGAATGCGGCGGGCGAGCCCGAGCATGACCGGGACATGGTGCCGCGAGAGCAGCCGATAGGCCGCCTCATCGCCGCGGGCGACGCGGGCCATAAGCGCTTCGTCGCTGTCATCCATGTCGCGTGCGTGACCGCCATCGGAGAAACCGGCTCATTCTAGTGTTTGACCTATTCAATGAACGGGTGGGGGGCCAAAAACCTGTGCCAGTGCAATTCTGGGGAGAGCGGGGATAACTTCGCCGTCCCGTATCTAAGCTATTGATCTAACGAGGATTTGCAACACGGGCCTGGCTGGCCAGCTCCAGTCCCTTAACCAGGCGATAGACCGTGCGGCAATTCGGCACCGCAATGCCGAGCCGGTCGCCTTCGCGGACGATAAAGCCGGTCAATTCGTCGATTTCGGTCGGCGCTCCGCGGGCGATATCGAGCGCCATCGAACCGGCATGTTTCGACAGCGGCACCTCGCCGGCGCGGATTTTGGCGACGAATTCCATCGGCGGGAAGGCGAAGCTTCCGCCCAGCGCCGCGATCACCGCCATGCACTCGGCTGCCATGTCGTCGATCAAAGCGCGCATCTCCGGCGAATTGTGGCGGGCGGCGTTGTCGCCCATCATCAGCGCGCCGAGCGGGTTCATCACGCAGTTGAAGACGAATTTCGACCACACCGCGCCCATCGGGTCGGCGACGATTTCGGTCGCCATGCCGGCCTCGTTCAGTGTCGCGCCGAGCGCCGCGATATCGGCGACGGTGCCGCGCTCCGGGCCGAGCCAAACTCTTCCAATCCAGGTTTTGCCCTCGATCAGGTTCTCGACGACGCCCGGCTCGACATAGCGGCCCGCATTCATGGTGGCGCCGCGCGCCACGATCGCGTTTGGCACATCGAGCAGCACCTCGGCATTGCCCATGCCGTTCTGCAAGGTGACGAGCACCGGATTTCCGCTCAGCACCGGGCGAAGTTGCGCCAGCGCCGCGGCGGTGGCTTTCGATTTGATCAGAAAAAGAATGGCGTCGAAGCGCGTGCCGCGCAGCGCCTCGATATCGCCGGTGATCTCAAAGCGCGCAACGCGCGGGCTCTTGCCGATCACCCGCAGGCCGTCGCGCTGGATGGCGGCGACATGCTCGGCATTGGCGTCGAAGCCGGTAACCTCTGCGACTTTGCTCAGCGCCGACGCGAACAGCCCGCCGATGGCGCCGCAGCCGACGATGAGGATTTTCGCCGTCATCGGCTACCGCGCGCCAACATCGCTGAGCGCGAAGCCGGCGACGCGCTTGTAGTTCTCCGACAGCGCGCGCAATTCGTCCTGGCTGATGTATTTGTCGAGATTGTCGAACGGTCGGTCGCCGACCAGTTCCTCGACCTTGATGTTGATGAAGTCGGGCGGGGTCGAACGGTTGGTCTCGACCACCTTGGCCGCGGGTTGCGCGCGCGCATCCTCATAGGCCTTCAGCGCGTCGCGCGCATCGGCGTTCTTGTCCAGCATGTCGGCCAAAGTGCGGGCGTCGATCGCCGCCTGCGCCGCGCCGTTCGAGCCGCGCGGATACATCGGATGCGCGGCGTCGCCGGCCAGCGTGACGCGGCCGAAAGTCCACTTGGCAATCGGGTCCTTGTCGACCATCGGATATTCCAGAATCTGGTCGGCGTCGCGGATCATCTGCGCCACGTCGAGCCAGTCGAAACGCCAGCTTTCGTAGATCGGGTAGAAGTCGGCGAGATCGCCCGGCTTGTTCCAGTCGTTCTGCACGGCGGTGTCGCGCTTGATCTCGGCCATCCAGTTGATCAGCTGGTTGCCGTCGCTGTCGATATTATCGACGATCGGATAGATCACCATCTTGCCGGTGTTGATCGAGCCGACGCGCATATAGGTGCGGCCGCCGTTGATCGGTTTCCTGCGCGTCACCCCGCGCCAGGTATTGATGCCGGAGAACACGATTTTGTCGTCCGGATAGAATTGCTTGCGGATGGCAGAGTTGACGCCCTCGCAGTCGATCACCACGTCGGCGCGCACGCTGTCGCGTTTTTCGCCGGTGCTGGTGCGCTTGAAGTGGACGGTGGCGCCCGCATCGTCCTGTTCGACGGCGGTCGCTTCGCAGTCGGTGACCACCGCATCGGCGCCGAGATTTTTCTTCACCGCGTCATACAGAATGACGTGCAGCTTGCCGCGGTGGATGCCGACTTCCGGATACTGATAGCCGGCGAACTTGCCGCGGTCCTCGCGGTAAATGAGCTGGCCGAAGCGGTTGTAGAAGCAGCTCTCGCGGTTCTCGATGCCGGCGGCGAGCAGTTGTTCGCCCAGGCCGAGGGCTGAGAATTCGCGCATCGCATGCGGCAGCAGCGTGATGCCGACGCCGAGCGGCTTGATCTCGGGCGCGCGCTCATAGACGCGAGCCTCGATGCCGCGCTTGCGCAGATTGAGCGCCAGCGACAACCCGCAAATTCCGCCGCCGACGATAGCTACTTTCATTTCTTTTTCCTTTGGAGTTTCGTGCGCCGGGCGAATGGACGAAATCGGTCCGTCTCTGTCAACATGGCGGCCGAACCGAACCCGGGAGCGAAACACATGGACAAGGCAATCTACGAGCGCGGCATGGTCATGCGGCGTCAGGTGCTGGGCGACGCCTATGTCGACGGCGCGATCGCCAATAGCACCGATTTCGACCGCCAGTTCCAGGCCCAGCTGACCGAGCACGCCTGGGGTGCGGTGTGGGGCGACGACGCGCTTAGCCCCCGTGACCGCAGCATCCTCAATATGGGCATGATCGCCTGCCTCGGCCGTATGCACGAGTTCGAGGCGCATTTCCGTGGCGCCCTGCGCAACGGCGTCACCGAAAAGGAACTTGCCGCCATCCTGCGGCAGGTGGCGATCTATTGCGGCTACCCGGCCGCGGTCGACGCCCATCGCGTCGCCAAAAAAGTGCTGGCCGAACTGGCCGCCAACCCGGCCAAACCGGCCGGCGGCTAGGATTTGCCGCGAGTTCCCGGCCGTCGTCATAAAATCACGTTGCCGAGATAGTCGAATTATTGTCTTGAATGCGCCTTCATCCCGGGGCACTGAAAGGCTGGATTCAGCGGCTTTTGGCCGCATGCATTTTCAAAGGGTGAGTAATGATTCGACCCCTCGGCCGTTCGCTGCTGGCGCTATCCGTTACTGTGGTTCTGACAGCCGCCTCTGCACAGGCGCAGACGCAAAGCCCGTCGCAATCCGCGCCCCAATCCCAGCACACCCCGATCGACAGCCTGATGGGATTGTTCCGGCAGGAAGCCCAGGCGCAGCCGCTTAATTCCCGTGAGATCGAATCGGAAGGCCTGCCGCCTCCCGGTTTTGCCACGCCCAATGGCGGTCCGCCACCGGTCAGCGGCCATCAGTTCGGCGATCAGGCGCCGGTGCAAATCGCGCCCGCCCCCGCAGCGGCCCCGGCGTCACAGGCCGACGCCGTCCGCCCGCCGGCCGCGATCGGTGGCGGTCCTTCGGCCGCGCCGCCGCCGATACCGTCGACCTCGGTCATGGCGCTGCCGGCGGACGAACAGCCCGAACAGGGCCAGCCCAAGGAATTGGCGCCGAACCTGAA
>JAQSCR010000425.1:13367-16878 GCA_029945495.1 Pseudolabrys sp.
CACCATCATCGTCGATACCGCGAACACCTATCTCTATCTGGTGCTCGGCGGCGGCAAGGCGCTGCGCTACGGCGTGCGCGTCGGCCGCGACGGTTTCACCTGGGCCGGCACCGAGCGCATCTCGCGCATGAAGGAATGGCCGGACTGGTTCCCGCCGTCCGAAATGATCGAGCGCCAGCCTTATCTGCCGCGCTTCATGGCCGGCGGAAACGGCAATCCGCTCGGCGCCCGGGCGATGTATCTCGGCAAGACGTTGTACCGCATTCACGGGACCAACCAGCCCTCGACCATCGGCCATTACGTGTCGTCGGGCTGCGTCGGCATGCTCAACGAAGACGTCGAGGACTTGTTCAGCCGCGTCCAGGTCGGCACCCGCGTTGTCGTTCTGCCCGGCAAGCCGCCGGAATCGGTCGCCAATGCCGGTCCGCCGCCGCCGGCCAACCCGATGGCGCCGCCGTCGTCGGCGGGCAACGCGCCCGCCGCCGCCGCGCCGGGTAACGCCGCCCCGGGCAATCCTACGAACGGCATGGCCGGAACGTCGCTGCCGCCGGCGCGCTGAGCGCCATCCACGCTTGCTAAAAAGCCCGCCGGCCTCGCGCCCGCGGGCTTTTTTGTGCCTGTATACAAATTTCTCACAGTGTGAGAATCAGGTGTTTCGCTTTTGACGGCCCGGCGCAGACGTGGTTTTCAAAGCGGACCGAACAAGGCTCGCCTGGGAGGACACCATGTCCGCTGTCGCAATGTCTGCCGTCGCCGCCGCCGCCTATCTGCACCATATGGAATTGACCGGCGCCAATCCGGCGCGGCTCGCCGAATATTATGATCGCGTCATGCAAATGCGTGCCGAGAAGCGCGACGCCGATCACTGGATTTGCCGCGGCGCCGATCGCACCTTGCTGATCTCCAAAGGCCGCGACAAGACATTGGGCTTTGCCGCCTTCGCCTGCCGCGACGCCGATGCGCTGGCAGGCCTCCGGCTTTATGTCGAAGCCCGCAATGGGATGATCGAAAAGTCGCCGTCGCCGCTGTTCGATGACCGGGCTTTTGCCGTGCGGGATCCGGAAGGCAATGCAATCGTCTTCGGCTTGGCGAAAACGCCGGCCGGCGCGCCGTCGCGCGATATTCGCGGGCCGTTGCAGCACGTCACCGTCGGCAGCACCGACCTCGAGCCGATGGAGAAATTCTATGCCGGCACGCTCGGCATGGCGCTGTCCGACCGCGTCAAGGACGAGAACGGCCGCATGACCACCTGCTTCGTCCGTTCGACGCACGAGCATCACACCGTCGGCATGTTTCTCAAGCCCGAGGCCGGGCTCGATCATCACAGTTATGAAGCCGGCGAATGGACGACGATCCGCGACTGGGGCGATCACCTGGGGGCCTCGCACGAGCCGATCGTCTGGGGTCCGGGCCGCCATGGCCCCGGCAACAATCTGTTCATTTTCATCAAGGACCCCGACGGCAACATGATCGAGATCTCGGCCGAGATCGAATATGTCCGCGACCGGCCGGTGCAGGAATGGAAGCACGAGCCTTACACGTTGAATTCGTGGGGTCCGGCGATCATGCGCATCTGACGGCGATGAAGGACGGCGGTGCCAAGCGTGGGCCGACCAGCGCCGACAAGGTGCTCGGCGTGCTGTCGCTGTTCACCGCCGAGCGGCCGGTCTGGTCGCCGGAACGCGCGGCGCGCCGCATGCGTGTCTCGCTCGCCACCGGCTACCGTTACTTCAACACCCTCGTCGCCGCCGGTATGCTCGAGAAGCTGCACCGGAATCGGTATGTGCTCGGCCCGGCCATCGTCGAGCTCGACCGCCAGGTGCGCGCCGCCGATCCTGTGCTAAAGCTGGCGCAGCCGGTGATGCAGCGTCTGCTGCGCCGCCTGCGCGAACCGGCAGCAATTTTGTTGTGCCGTCACTATCGGCAAAAGGTGATGTGCATTCATCAGGAGACCAACCGCAGCGGCGAGGCTGTCAGTTCCCAACCTGTGAGCTCCTATGAGCGCGGCACCTTGCGGCCGATGTTCCGCGGCGCGACGTCGAAGGTGATCCTGGCGCATCTGCCGGCGCGCGCCATCGTCAATCTATGGCGCGATCATCGTCGGGAGATCGTCGCCACCGGCATGGGTCCCGGCTTCGAGGACTTCAAGGCGGCGTTGCGTGCTTTGCGCCGCGAGCCGGTCAATGTCAGCTCTAGCGAAGTCGATGAGGGCCGCACCGGCATTGCCGCGCCGATCTTCGACGCCACCGGCCGCGTCAATGGCAGTCTCAGTGTAGTATTGTTGTCACCGCCGGCGAGTGCGCGCGCGGTGACGCGGCTCACCATAGCCGTGCAGGCGGCGGCGCGCGAAATCGAGCGCGGTCGCGGCGCGGCGGGCGATAAAGGATCGAAGAAATGACGACGCCGTCGCGCACTCATTTTCCCGTCGTCATTGTCGGCGCCGGCCCAGCCGGGCTGACGCTCGCCAATCTGCTCGGCGTCTATGGCGTCGACACGCTGGTGCTCGAGCGTAACGCGGCGACCGTCCACGAGCCGCGCGCGGTATCGATCGACGACGAGAGCCTGCGCACCATGCAGGCCGCCGGCGTCGTCTCCGAGGTGATGGCGCAGACCGTCGCTGGCTACGGCTCGCATTATTTTTCGGCCCAAGGCCGCTGCTTTGCCAAGGTGCAGCCGACCGAACAGCCGTTCGGTTTTCCGCGCCGCAACGCGTTTCGCCAGCCGATCCTGGAGCGGCAATTGCGCGAGGCGCTTGGCCGCTTCCCGCATGTCGCAGTCCAGTTTCAGCATGAACTGAAATCGTTCGAGCAGGCCGGCGGCAGCGTCACCTTGCAGGTGACCGATGCCGCCGGCGGCGCGCAGACCCTGACCTGCGATTATCTGGTCGCCTGCGACGGTGCCTCCAGCGGCGTGCGCCGCCAGCTCGGCATCAAGATGGCCGGCTCGACCTTCAGCGAACGCTGGCTGATCCTCGATCTGGAAAATTCGCCGAGCGGCTCGCCGCACACCAAAGTGTTTTCCAATCCGGCGCGGCCGTGCATCGCGCTGCCGGGGCCGAACCTGACGCGACGCTACGAATTCATGCTGCACCCGCACGAGCGCGACGAGGATATCCTGGCGCCGCAGACTGTGCAGCATCTGATGGACACGCACGAAGCGGCGCCGCAAAGTGTGCTGGTGCGCAAGGTCGTCTATACCTTCCACGCCCGCATTGCCGACCGCTGGAAAGATGGCCGCGTCTTGCTCGCCGGAGACGCCGCGCATCTGACGCCGCCTTTCGCCGGGCAGGGCATGAACGCCGGGCTGCGCGACGCCACCAATCTGGCGTGGAAACTGAGCGCGGTGACCAATGGCACGCTTGGCCCTAAACTGCTCGACACCTATGAGGACGAGCGTCGCGATCACGCCTGGGCGATGATCAAGTTCGCGCTCAACATGGGCAAGGTCATTGGGCCGAAGAGCGTGCTGATGGCCAAGTCGATCGAATGGCTGTTCCGCGTGCTGGCCTATT
>JAQSCR010000426.1 GCA_029945495.1 Pseudolabrys sp.
CAGGTGGCGTCGGGCGCCAGGCGCTTGAGCGTCTTGACGTAGAAGTCGAAGGTTTCCTTGTCGATCGGCATGGCGTTCTTGCCGCCCATAACGAACTGCACATGCAGCGGCGCTTTGATCTTGCCCTCCTGCTGCATCTTCACCGCCTGGAAGATCATCGACAGATCGAACGCCTCGATCTCCGGCTTGACGTTGTTGGTAATCATTTCCGCCGCCAGCCAGTCGACCAGTTCCGGCGAGTTTTCGTAGACGCGGGTCGGGAAGTTGCACGAGCCGGTCGACAGCGAGGCCATGTCCGGCTTGAGCGGCAGCATGCCGCCGCGCTCGCGGCCGTTGCCGGAGCGGCCGCCGGTCGACAGCTGGATGATCATGCCGGGGCAGTGCTTCTTCAGGCCGTCGACCAGGCGGCCGAATTTCTCCGGGTCGGAGGTGGTGGTGCCGTCGTCGTTGCGGACGTGGCAATGCGCCAGCGTCGCGCCGGCCTCAAACGCGGCCTGCGTCGATTCGATCTGCTCCGGCACCGTGATCGGCACCGCCGGATTGTCTTTCTTGGTCGGCACCGAGCCGGTGATCGCGACAGTGATGATGCAAGGTGTCATGGGTTGCTCCCGTTTCTCGTTATAGCCGTTTGACGGCGGTGATGTCGCTGCCGGTGCGCTTGATGCGGGTCATCGCCTCGGCGACCGGCTCCTTCGCCACCATCATGTGGTGCGCGTTGGCGTGGATCAATGTCGTGGCGTCGCAGGCGATGGCAACATGGCCCTTCCAGAAGATGAGATCGCCGCGCCGTAGCTCAGTGAGTGATTTCGGCTGGCCGAGTGCGCGTTCCTGCATATAGGTGTCGCGCGGGCAGGTGACGCCCGCGGCCTGCAACGCGATCTGCACCAGTCCCGAGCAATCGATGCCGAGCGAGCTCTTGCCGCCCCACAGATACGGCGCGTTCAGCAGCGTCTCGGCAACGGCGACGAAATCCGGCTGGCGCTTCGACAACGGCGCGACGTGAGACAGCGGAAAGTGCCAGTTGAAGCCATTGAGCGCAAAGCGCTCGACCTCACGCACGATGTCGATGCGTGCGCCCATCGGCAGCGCGATCATCGGCGGCAGTTTGATGTCCGGTCCGGGAAAGCCGAAGGTGCGCGGCACGCAGACCCGGTGCGTCGGCCGCGGCCCGACCGGGCCGAGCGCGTTGGCCGACAGATAGCCGACGTAGCCATCGGCCTCTAACTGGCCCCAGGCCCAGCCTTCGTCGCTGCTCTCATAGACCGTCACGCGTTCGCCCTTGAGCGCCTGGGTGTCGAGCGCCGCTTCATGCGCCGGCTCGCGCCGCACATCGGCGATCGGCTCGATAACTTCCTGGACGACGCCGTCGACGAACTGCGCCGCCTCGACCTGGCCTTGCAGATGCCGGGCGGCGAAATCGCGGCGGTAGGGGTTGAGGCGCGGATCGAGGGTCATAACATATCTTCTTGGTGCATGATCTTATCCGAAAACCGGTTCCCACTTTTCGGGATCATGCACTACGAATACCTCGCGCGCAGCAACGCATAGAGCGCGCGCGCGGTCTGGCACTCGGCGCCTTCCGGGCGGCCGGGCTTGGCGCTTGCCGTCCAGGCGAAAATATCGAAGTGCACCCATGACGGCGCGGCGACGAATTTCTTCAAGAACAGCGCCGCAGTGATCGCGCCGCCCTGGCCGCCGGTCGAGACGTTGTTGGTGTCGGAGACTTTCGAATCGAGCATCGCCTCGTAAGGCTTCCACAGCGGCATCCGCCAGACCGGATCGTTCTCGGCCGTTCCCGTTTTCGCCATGCCGGCGGCAAGCGCGTCGTCGTCGGTGAACATCGCCGGCAGTTCGGGGCCGAGCGCGACGCGCGCGGCGCCGGTCAGCGTGGCGAAGTCGGCGATCATCGCCGGCTTTTCCTCGTCGGCGAAGGCCAGCGCGTCGGCCAGCACCAACCGGCCCTCGGCGTCGGTATTGCCGATCTCGACGGTGATGCCCTTGCGCGAGGTGAAGATGTCGCGCGGGCGGAAGCTGGTGCCGGAGATCGAATTCTCCACCGCCGGCATCAGCACGCGCAGGCGCAGCTTCAATTGGCCGCCCATGATCATGTGCGCCAGGCCGAGCGCGGTCGCCGCGCCGCCCATGTCCTTCTTCATGTTGAGCATGCCGGCATCGTTCTTGATGTCGAGGCCGCCGGTATCGAAGCACACGCCTTTGCCGACCAGCGTGATCTTCGGATCGCTGTCCTTGCCCCAGACCATGTCGATCAGCCGGGGCTCGCGCGGCGAACCCATGCCGACGGCATGGATCAGCGGAAATTCCTTCACCAACTTGTCGCCAGCGGTGACGTCGATTTTCGCGCCATGCAGTTTGGCGAGCGTGCGCGCCGCGGCTTCCAGTTCGTCCGGTCCCATGTCGTTCGATGGCGTGTTGATCAGGTCGCGCGTCAGGCTGACGCCTTCGGCAATGCGGCTGAGGTCGTCGCCGTCGACGCCGTCCGGCACCGACAGCCGCACTTTGTTCGGCTCGCTCTTGCGATAGCGGGTAAACTGATAGGCGCCGGTGGCGAAGGCCAGCGCCGCGAGCCGCGTGTCGTGCGGCGCGTTGGCGAAGCGATAGATGCCGGCCGGCAGCATGTTGACCAACTCGCCGGGCCGGAACGGGTCGATTGTGTCGCCGGGCTTTTCGATGCCGAACAGCACGCCGGCCAGCCCGCCGTCCAGCTTCGGCAGCAGCAGCAGCTTGCCGGGCTTGGCCTCGAAGCCGGCGGCAGCGGCGAAAGCGCGTTCGCGGTCGCCGAAGGCCTTCAGCACCGCGTCGGCATTGCCGGCATGGACGAACCAGATCGGGGTTCCGCGCCCCTCGGAGGCGGCTGCGAATTGGGGATGCATGAGGACTCCGCGGCTTGGCGCCTGGGGCGGGGTGGTCGGATGAGGGCCATATTAGCCGGTCTGCCACCGATATTGCATTGCCGGGGCCGGGGCAAACCACCCGGGCGGCGACACCCGGCTTCGGCCCTCAAGTTAACCACTCGTTAGGGTTAACGTTTTATTGCTCGGGTATGCCGCTGGAAGCCCGTCTCCTGCAAATCCGCCTGCTGGCGTCCATGGGTCCAAAAACCTTGCGCCCGAAAGCCTTGCGCGCGGGCCGCTATCTCGCTTCCGCCGCCGTCGCCACGCTGCTGGCGCTGTCGGTGGCCGGCTGCAAGACCACCGGCGACGACGTCACCGGCTCGATCGCGTCCGGCGCGACGCCGCGCAACGACGCCGAATGGCGGCAGTCGCTCGAGGCCACGGGCGCGCGCTATCGCGCCCATCCGGACGATCCCGCGGCGGCAATCGCCTATGCCCGCGGCCTGCGCGCTACCGACCAGCGGGCGCAGGCGGTAGCCGTGCTGGAACAGGCGACGATCCGCAACCCCCACGACATGACTTTGCTCGGCGCCTATGGCCGCGCCTTGGCCGAGGCCGGCGATCTCAATCAGGCGCTCGATGTGCTCGGCCGGGCGCATACGCCCGACAACCCGGACTGGCGCGTGCTCAACGCGCAAGGCGCCGTGCTCGATCAGCTGGGCCGCAACGGCGAAGCACAGCGGCACTATTCGTCGGCGCTCAAGATCGTGCCCGACGAGCCGTCGGTGCTGTCCAATCTCGGCCTGTCCTACGTGCTGACGAAGGATCTCAAGCACGCCGAAGTCACGCTGCGCCGCGCGCTGGCGCAGCCGAATGCCGACCCGAAGGTGCGGCAGAACCTTGCTTTGGTCGTCGGCCTGCGCGGCCGCTTCGACGACGCCGAAAGAATCGCGCGCGAAGGTCTCCCCGAAGCCGAGGCCGCCTCCAATGTCGCTTACTTGCGCCAGATGCTGGCGCAGCAGAAGGACTGGAAGAAGACTGGCGCCCGGCCGTTCGTGCCGCAGCCGAATCCGGGTGGTTGAGGACCGTTCCGTCATCCTGAGGTGCGAGCGCGATTGCGCGAGCCTCGAAGGATGGACGGCCACAGAATCACGCAAGCTATCGGCTGTCACCCTTCGAGGGCCGCGCCCTGCGCGGCCACCTCAGGGTGACGAGCTTTTGCTACTGGATCGCCATGACCTTGATCGCGGCCGGTCCGAGAATGACCACGAACAGGACCGGCAGGAAGAACAGGATCATCGGCACGGTCAGCTTGGGCGGCAGGCCGGCGGCTTTCTTCTCCGCTTCCGACATGCGCATATCGCGATTTTCCTGCGCCATCACCCGCAGCATGCTGGCGAGCGGCGTGCCGTACTTTTCCGCTTGCGTCAGCGCCATGCACACCGACTTGACGCCGTCGAGGTCGGTGCGCTTGGCCAGATTATCGTAAGCCTGACGGCGATCAGGCAGATAGGACAATTCGGCGGTGGTCAGCGTCAGTTCTTCCGCCAGCGCCACCGACTGCGAACCGACTTCGTCGCCGACCTTCTTCAACGCGGCTTCGATCGACATGCCGGATTCGACGCAGATCAGCAGCAGATCGAGCGTGTCGGGAAATGCGCGCTTGATCGATTGCTGGCGCTTCTGGATCTTGCTCTTGAGCAGCATCAGCGGCAGATGCATGCCGATATAGGCGGCGGCGATGCAGAGGCCGAGCTTGACGGTGGCCGGCTGGTTGAAATCGAGCACCACGAACAGATAGAACGCGGCGGCGACGAAGGCGACGATCGGCGTCACCATGCGGAAGAACAGATAGGTGATATAGGGCGCCTGGCCGCGATAACCGGCCTGCACCAGCTTGAGCCGGGCCTCTTCCTGACCGACCCATTTGCTCAGGTTGAAGCTGTCGACGATGGTCTGGATATATTGCTTGGGCGACTTGCGCAGACTGACTTTTTGCTTGTCTTGCGCCATGCGTTCGCGTTCGCGGGCGCGGATTTTCTCGCGCTCGACCGCCACCGCCTTCATACGCTTGCCGAGCGGATCGGCAAAGACGATCGGCATCGCGAAGGTCAATACCGTCGCGGTCGCGGCGACGGCGGCAAACACCACCATCAGCGTCTGGGCATTGAGCGCATTGATGATAAAGTCGAGCATACGTCCTGCTTTGCGAAAAGGTCAGTTAGAAGTCGAAGTTGATCATCTTTTTCATCACCAGCACGCCCATTGTCATCCATACCACCGAGGCGACGAGCATGACGCGGCCGAGCGGTTCCGAGAACAGCAAATTGATATACTGCGGGCTGGTGATCCAGACCAAGGTCATCACCGCCAGCGGCAGCGCGCCGATGATCGACGCGGAAGCTTTCGCTTCCTGCGACATCGCCTGGATCTTACCTTTCATCTTCTTGCGGTCGCGCAGCACGCGCGACAGGTTGCCGAGCGCTTCGGCCAGGTTGCCGCCGGCCTTCTGCTGGATGGCGATAACGATGCCGAAGAAGTTCGCCTCCGGCAGCGGCATGCGCTCATAGAGCTTGGCACAGGCCTCGCCGAGCGGAATGCCGATGGCCTGCGTCTCGATGATGGCGCGGAATTCGGATTTGAGCGGCTCCGGCGCTTCGGCGGTGATCATCTTCATGCAATCGAGCAGCGGCAGGCCGGCCTTGACGCCGCGCACGACGATGTCCACCGCGTCCGGGAAACCGGCGAGGAACTTAGCCTCGCGGCGCTTCTTCAGGAACGACAGCAGCCAGCGCGGCAGGCCGAGCGCGCCGGCAAAGCCCAGGCCGATGGCCGGCAGCAGGCCGGCATTGCCGAGGAGGCCGCCAGCGAACATGACGCAGCCGATGATCACCGAAACGACCAGGAATTTCCGCTTCGACCAGTTCAGGCCGGCTTGCGTGATCCGGACCGACAGCGACGGGCTCTTGGACTTCTTGTGCCGCTCCTCGAGTTCTTTCAGCGTGTTTTCGACGACGTCGCGGCGCGAGCGCTGCTGGCCGCGCGATGTGCGCGCTGCCGGCTCGGCCCTGGCGACATTGGCGACGCGCTTCTCGGCCTTCCGTTCACCCGACAGGATCGGATAGACGAACACATAGGCCACGCCGCCGACGGCGACGGCTGCGAGAAAGAATACCGCGATCGAGTCCAAGGCGTCCTCCGATCACGCGTTCATGATTTCGTTGGCGGCTTCGGCGGCGTCGAGGGCGGCGGCGAGCCGCTTTTCCTCGCCGTAATAGCGGGCGCGTTCCCAGAAGCGCGGCCGGCCGATGCCGGTCGCGCGGTGACGGCCAACGATATTGCCGGCGGCGTCTTCACCCATCATGTCATAGACGAACAGGTCCTGAGTAATGATGACGTCGCCTTCCATGCCCATCACCTCGGTGATGTGGGTGATGCGGCGCGAACCGTCGCGCAGGCGCGCCGCCTGGATCACGACGTCAACGGATCCGGTGATCATTTCGCGAATGGTGCGCGAGGGCAGCGAGAAGCCGCCCATGGTGATCATCGATTCAAGACGCGACAATCCTTCGCGCGGCGTGTTGGCGTGCAGCGTGCCCATCGAGCCGTCATGACCGGTGTTCATGGCCTGCAGCAAATCGAACGCCTCGGGCCCACGGACTTCGCCGACGATGATGCGTTCCGGGCGCATACGCAGGCAGTTCTTGACCAGGTCGCGCATGGTGACCTGGCCTTCGCCTTCGAGATTGGGCGGGCGCGTTTCCAGGCGCACCACATGCGGCTGCTGCAGCTGAAGTTCGGCCGCGTCTTCGCAGGTGATGATGCGCTCGTCGTCGTCGATGAACTGGGTCAGACAGTTGAGCAGTGTGGTCTTGCCGGAGCCGGTACCGCCTGAAATTAGGCAATTCACCCGGCTGCGGCCGATGATGCGCAGGATTTCGGCGCCCTGCTCGGTGATGGTGCCGAACTTGACGAGTTGGTCGAGCGTCAGCTTGTCCTTCTTGAACTTACGAATGGTGAGTGCCGGCCCGTCGATTGCCAGCGGCGGCACGATGGCGTTGACACGCGAACCATCCGGCAAGCGCGCGTCGCAGATCGGCGAACTTTCGTCGACGCGGCGGCCGATCTGGCTGACGATGCGCTGACAGATATTCAAGAGCTGCTGGTTGTCGCGGAAGCGGATGCCGGTGCGCTGGATCTTGCCCTTGACTTCGATGTAAACGGTGCCGGAGCCGTTGACCATGATGTCGGAGATGTCGTCGCGCGACAGCAGCGGCTCGAGCGGACCGAAGCCGAGCACGTCGTTGCAGATGTCGTCGAGCAGTTCTTCCTGCTCGGAGATCGACATTACGATGTTCTTGATCGAGATGATCTCGTTGACGATATCGCGGATTTCCTCGCGCGCCGAATCGGCGTCGAGCCGCGCCAGCTGGGCGAGATCGATGGCCTCGATCAGCGCGCCGAAGATCGTGCTCTTGGTGGTGTAATAGGCTTCCGAGCGCCGCGAATCGACCGAGGTCGGAACCAAAGTGTGAGCCGACGGCGCGCGCGTCGGCGACGGTGCCGGCACCAAAGGCGCGCCGAGTCCGTCGGACGGGAACGGCGTGCGGCCGGTTTCCATCGCCGCGCCGGTGCCGGGCTTCTGTGCCTCGACCGCGGGCGTGGCCGGCGCGGCAACGGGCGCCGCCGCCGCCGCCGCATGGGCGGCGGGCGCCAGTGCGCGCGCTTCAGAGGTTCCGCTCCGCTTTCCGAACAATTCAGGTTACTCCAGACAATTCCCGATCGCCTTCGCGAGAGAAGGCGTCGCTAGCGTTTCATCAACTTCGACAGCAGCGGCGAGAACAGGCCGGTGCGTGCGCGTTTGGCTTCGGCGCGGCCGGTCAGCACCTGCGCCATCTGGCGGAACATATCCGCGGTCTTATGGCTCGACGACACTTCGGCGATCATCTGGCCGTTATTGGCGGCGGTACCGAACAGCTGCGGCTCGAACGGGATGACGACCAGCGGCTCGTCTTCCAGCGCCTTGGCGAAGTCGCCCGGCGCGATCTCCGGGCGCTTCGGCACGCCGACCTGGTTGAGACAGTAATGCGGGTGATGATCGTTCGGCCGCGCGGTGCGCAACAGATCGACCATGTTCTTGGCGTTGCGTAGATTGGCGAGATCGGGGCCTGCGACCACCAGAATCTCGTCGGCGCTCACCAGCAGGCGCTTGGTCCAGCCCGACCACATATGCGGCACGTCGAGCACGACGCAGGGGATCGACGTGCGCAGCGAATCGAGAATCGAGTCGAAGGCGTCGGCGCCGAAATCGTACACCCGCTCCAGCGTCGCCGGCGCCGCCAGCAGGCTGAGATGGTCGGTGCACTTCGACAGCAGGCGGTCGATGAAGGCGGTATCGATGCGCTCCGGCGAGAACACGGCGTCGGCGATGCCCTGCGGCGGGTCCTGATTGTAGTCGAGACCGGCGGTGCCGAAGGCGAGATCGAGATCGGTGACGACCGAATCGAGCGCCAGATCGCGTGCGATCGCCCAGCCGATATTATGCGCGACGGTGGAAGCGCCGACGCCGCCTTTGGCGCCGACCACGGCGATGATGCGGCCGACCGGCTTGGCCTCCGGCGACGAGAACAACCCGCAGATCGCGCGCACGATATCGATGGTGCCGACCGGCGCGATCAGGTATTCGCTGACGCCGCGCCGCGTCAGGTCGCGATACAGCGTGACGTCATTGACGCGGCCGACGACGATGACGCGCGTGCCGGCGTCGCAGACTTCGGCGAGCTGGTCGAGACGGCCGAGAATGGCGTCGCCGCGGCTTTCCGCCTCGATGATGATGACGTTCGGCGTCGGCGCGCTGCGATAGGCTTCGACCGCGGCGGTGGCGCCGCCCATCTGGATTTTGACATGCGCCTTGCCGAGACGGCGGTCTTCGCCGGCCGCCTGCACGGCGGCGGCGGTCTCCACCGTTTCGCAAAAGGCCTGCACCGACACCCGCGGCGCCGGCGCGATATGTTCATCGGTGGCGCCGGCGGCGGCGGACGCCGGCGGCAGCGGCTCGTCCGGCGCGATGGCGACTTGACTGGCGTGCTTGATCATTTGCCGAGACCGCTGATCTTGCCGCTTTCGTAGCGACTGCCATAGTCGCCGGTCGGGTTTTCACCCTTGCGATACTTGTCGATCGCGACCGAACGGCGGGCGCTGTAGGCCGGCGCTTCGCCGCGCGGCTGCACCAGATCGGCAGGATTATCGACCATCGCGGCCATGTTGCGCTGATAGGCGCAGCCGAGATTCCAGTACGGACGGTTTTCCATGTAGCTGGCGTCCTGGCCGGGTCCGAGATTCTCCGGCCACTTGCCGCATGGGCCGGCTTCGGCGACCATCTTGGTGTAGGCGATCTTGATGCTGGCGAGCGCGGTTGCCGGCGGCCGGTAGCCGCGCACATAGACGGCGTTGCGCGGCACGCCGGAGGCGGCGAGAATCGAATGCACTTCGCGCATCGAGTCGGCGGCGGCATGGGCGGTCGGCCCGCCCTGCGGCACGTCGATGATGATGCCGCTGGTCGCTTCTCGCTTCCACAGTTGCGCGAAGGCGAGCACGTCGGCGCGCTGGCCCGGATTGAGCCCGCCGCGGTTGCGGCCGAGGAAGACTTCGACCTGCCGGTTGCCTTCCTTCAAAGTGATCGGATGGCGCTCGCGGTAATCGGTCGGATAGTCCTGCTGGGCCACCTGCGTTTGATAGCAACCGGCGAGCAGCATTGCGAGGCCGCCGGCCGCCAGCAGGCGCAATGCCGCGCCGCCGCGCCGCCCAACCATCGCCCGAGAGATTGCTGTCATCGAACCGTCTCCGCCGCTCAATCGAGAATGAAGCCGTATTTGCCGTGATAGCCGGACGCCGGCTGCTGCTCGGTTTTACCGGCGCTGCCGTAGATGCGGTTGAGCCGGCCGAGCAGCGCCGCCGACGGATCGTTCGGATCGGCGAAGCCGTCGTCCGGCCGCGACAATTGCTTCTGCGCCACGGCGTGCACCGTGTAGGGCGTCACGATCACGACCAGTTCGGTCTGGTTGTTGACGTAGTCGCGGCTCTTGAACAAGGCGCCGAGGATCGGCAGCTGCATCAGGCCTGGCGTGCCGTTGATCTGCGCCTTGGTCTTTTCCTGGATCATGCCGGCCAGCGCCAGCGAACCGCCCGAAGGAATTTCCACGGTCGTTTCGACGCGGCGGGTGCTGATCGACGGGACCGTTAGCGACGTGTCCGAACCGGATACGGATAACGTCATAGCATTGTCGGTCGACAGGTCGGACACTTCCGTCATCACCTTCAGGCTGATGCGACCTTCCGACAGCACGATCGGGGTGAACACCAGGCTGACGCCGAACTTCTTGAAGTCGACTTGCGCCTGACAGACCGGCGGCGATTTGGTGGTGTCGCACGACAGTCCGTTGGGGATCGGGAATTCGCCGCCGGCGACGAAGCTCGCGGTCTCGCCGGAGATCGCGGTCAGATTCGGCTCGGCCAAAGTGCGCAACACGCCGGCGCGATCCATCGCCTTCAGCGTGGCGGTGACGCCCTTCATCGTGCCGGCGAGCGATGAGTTGCTGAGCGTCTGGCCGTTGGCGGAGAACGGGTTCTGGGTGTTGAGGTTCACCACCGAACTGCCGTAGTTGAAGCTGCCGGACAGATCGATGCCGAGCTGCTTGATGACGTCGCGGCGCACTTCGGCGACCGTCACCTTGAGCATGACCTGGTCGCGCCCGCGCACCGAGATGCCGTTGACGACCTTGGCGGCGTCGCCGACCAGCCGCGAGGCGAGATCGAAAGCCTGTTGCGATTCGGCGGCGCTGGCGGCGGAGCCCGACAGCATGACGCCGTCATTGACGCCTTCGATGCGGATGTTGGCATCCGGCATCGACTGCTTGAGCGCGGCGCGCACGCCGTTGAGATCGCGCGTCACCGCGATGTCGAAGCCGGCGATCTGCTTGCCGTTGGCGTCGAAGAAGAAAATATTGGTCTGGCCGATCTTGACGCCGATCATATAAACCCGGCGCGACGAGCGCACGACGGCGTTGGCGACGGTCGGGTCGGCGACCAGCACATCCTTGATGTCGGCCGGCAGATCGATGGCGACCGACTTGCCGATGCCGAGCGGCACGAAGCGGGAGGTCGCTTCGCTGGCGGCGACCTGGATCACCTGCGTCGGCGCCGGATCGGCCGCGCGCGCCATGTGCACGGACGCCAGCGTCGCGCCGGCCATCGCGGTGAGCACCGCGGCGCGGATCAGCGCGCCTTTGGCGACTGCCTTGGTGGATTCTTTGGCGGGTACCTTGGCCATGTCCCTCATGTCCCCTCGATCGGTCATCGCGGTGTAGCCATGGTGCCGACGCCGAAGCGGACGATGTTGACGCCGCCGCGCCGCGTATCTTCGGTCGCATCATCCTTCTGCAACGCGTCGGTGATGCTGCGCAGCGACAGCGAGAGCTGGCCCTGCGCCTGCCCTTGCGCCAGCAATTCGGCCTGCGGCTGCGTCAGTTCCAGCGTGGCTGTCGTGCCGGTCATGACCTTTTGGTTGTTCTTCTCTTCGATGTTCTGGTCGATCGCCAGCACGCGAATATTGGTGAGGATCGTCTCGCTCGGCGGCGACCCTCCGCTTCGGTTGTCGGCGTCGCGGCGCGTCAGGATGACGTCGACCCGGTCGTTGGGCAGGATGAAGCCGGCGGCGCCGGTTTCCGGCCGGATCAATGTCGAGACGGCGCGCATGCCCGGCGGCAGGATCGCGGCCATGAAGCCGGAGCCCTTGGCGTTGACCAGCTTGGCCTCGCGGATCGGCTCGCCGGCGACGAAGGGAACGCGGGCGATCTGGCCGGAAATATTTTCGATCGCGCCGGGGCGCTCCGGCTTGCGAATGAAGTTGCCGGTCGAGGCGCTTGCGGGCCACGCCTGCCATTGAATTTCGCCGGGCGACAAAGTCTGGCCCATCGCGATATCGGATCGCGCGACCAGAACATCGATGGTTTCCGGCTTGGCCGGTGCGGCGGCCTGGTTCTCCGGCGGCTTTTCGGAGCGGCCGGCCAACAGCGCAGCAATGCCACCGGCACCGATGGCGACCGTCAGAACGACTAGACGCGCGGCTTTCATACGCTCACTCTCACCGACAGGACGACCGGACTGGCCGCCTAACCCACATGGCGGCCGAGGCGGCCGCTTACACGGGATTTGACCAGCTAAAGGTCAAGGCATGGTTAAGGAGCGGTGACTAAATCGAGTTAATATTCTCTTGCGACCGTTTCGGCGTGGCCTGTAAGCCCGTCGTCGCCATTCGTCGGCGGTTAGCGGTAGTCCGCAAGCGAAGATGGATGTGGGCGACCGATGAGTTCGTTAGATCGATATTGAAATGATCGGTCTTCAGCCCTGATGATGCGCTTCGCCAGCGCGTGAGCCAGAAACGCTATGCTGCCTCCCGCGAGCAGGTCGCAAAAATAATGCGCTCCCTCCGTGACAGTGCCGCCGAGCATGGCCGCATTCAAGACAAGCAAGCTGACGAAAATGCGAGGATAACTGCGCAAGGTTAGAGGCGTCAGGATGGCGACGGTCGTGTGGAATGAAGGAAAGGTGGCGATCCCGCCGGGAGGATCAGTCAGGATCAAAGATCCCGCCTCGCGCAGACGCGTCAAATGATCAAGCGGCGTTGCGCCGGTAAACTGCAGAATGTGGAAAGTCGCGCGATCAATAGTAGCTATCGGACCGGCCGCCGGCATGAGCGCGGATATTGTAATCGTGACAACCAGAGCGATAGCGAAGGCAAGAAGATAGACACGAAGTTCACTTCGCTTATTTGAGAAGGCCAGAACGACGAGGGGAAGAGCGATTTGAACTTGAATGGTGTCGTAAGCAAAGCGAAAAAGTCTTTGGACCGCAAGATGATTATCGACCCACTTGGCATAATCAAGCCAATTCAGGCCGAGCGCCATGTCTACATGCGCGAGAAATCGGTCTTGAAGTGGAAAGGCAAAACGTTGCATCGCATAAGCAGCTAGAACAGCGCATAAAACTGTAATGACCAAATACGATAGACCGTGCAGAAACATTTGTACGGCTTCGACAAATCGGCTCTGCAGCATGAGCCGGGATAGCGGGTCCAAAACCACGATACCGACCAGCAGGGGCAGGACATTGGGAATCGATGCGAGCGTGAATTTCGTGGCGATTGAAGCGATTATTCCAACCGCCAACAACCCAAAGGTCAAAACGCTTCCGGTGCGGGAGATTGGGCTGCTGCGAGATTGAATAACTGCGCTGCGAAATCTAAGCACAAAATGGTTGAGCGTCATTGCCGGGACGTCCCTGGGGCTAAAGACCGAAGCCGGGCATCCATCCGGTCTTCGGATAGACTATGAGCGCGGCGGCTGCGAGCGCGATGCCGTAAGGCACGCCGCCACCGGTTTCATGCAGACGCGTGATCCATTTCTGGCGCGCCAGCACGGCCGGCAGCGGCAGCTTGCGAAACTGGATCAGCAGCAAAGTCAGCACGCCGCCGAACAGCGAGGCATAGGTCACGTAGTCGAGCAGGTAGCCGAAGCCGAACCACAACGCGGTGGCGGCCGCCAGCTTGGCGTCGCCGCCGCCGATCCAGCCCTGCGAGAAGAAGCCGAAGGCCACCACCAGCACTAGCGCGCCGGCGGCGAGGTGCAGGCCGATCGCGGGCAGGGTCATGCCGGTGACGATCGCCAACAGGCAGAACCCGCCGGCCAAGGCCAGCGACAACCGGTTCGAGATCGTCATGGTGAGGAGGTCGCTCGACGCGGCAAACGCCATCAGCGCAGGGAACAGTAGCAGCCGGATCGCGTCGGTGAGCGTCATCACAATGTCCTTCGGCGCGGTCGACGAGGCACCCTCACGCATATAGCCGCAGGATGATTGCCGATCGGTTAGCGCAAAAAGCAAAAGGCTCCGGCATTCGGCCGGAGCCTTTGAAGTCCGGTCGTCCCGGCCAGGCTACTTGAGCTGGGTCGAGATGCTGGTGAAGCTGGTGTTCAGCTTGGTGCCGAGGCCGTTGACGACCGCGATGATCGCGACCGAAATGCCCGCAGCGATAAGACCGTACTCGATGGCGGTGGCGCCCGAGTTGTCCTTCAGAAAACGCGAAAAGAGGTTCTTCATTGGTAGCTCCATGATCCACACGTGGCTGTCTGAGCTGGTTCGGGACCCCGGATTGATTCCAGTTATCCCGGCCATATCGGGAGCCTACGCGGGAGGCATTGCGGGTATATTAAAAACTATCAGGAAATCCGTGGCATTCTGCTGTATATAAAATGTAGTTAAGGAGTTATAACCAAACGAATATTACGGTTAATAAAAAGTTTATACATTGAGTTCCGTTAATATACTTTAGCGCACTGGATGAATACATTATACAATACCATTGGTCGCTAATAAAGCGCCAATATCTCGCCGCCACGGCTGCAATTGTGGCGGGCGCCAATACTCACGGCCCAGCCCGCCAGGTCCGGCGATCTTGCTGCCGCCGGCGCCGCATGACGCTTGCTGTCGCGCGCGGCGCGACCGAATGCGCTGGGCTTCACGGCATCTTAACCGCGCGGCGCGATACGGACAGGATCAGGATCGTCGTCGGGCAGGTGTTCAAGCAATGCTCACTGAGTTCATTTCCGTCTTCCAGGTCGCCGGACAAACCGTTCTCAAGATCGTGCCGATCTCGATCGGTCTCGGCATCGTGTTCGCGGTCTTGACCCATTGGTCGGCCTGCAATCCCGGCCATCCGTGGTGGCGCAAGCGCGAGATCGTCACCGACGTCCTGTACTGGTTCCTGATCCCGCTGGGGGCGCGCTTCGTGCGCATCGGCCTGATGGTGATGGGCGCCGCTTATATCTACGGCATTCACGGCCCCGAGGCGCTGATCCAGTTTTATGACGACGGCTTCGGCCCGCTGGCGCAACTGCCGCTGTGGGCGCAGGCCGTGACCTTCCTCGTCGTCTCGGATTTCCTGCTGTACTGGTTCCACCGGCTCTACCACGGCGGCGCCATGTGGAAGTATCACGCCGTCCATCACTCCTCGACGGAAGTGGACTGGATCTCGGCGGCGCGGTTTCATCCGGTCAATATCCTGCTCGGCACGGTCCTGGTCGATGTCGGCCTGCTGCTGGCCGGCATTTCGCCGAACGTGATGCTGTGGGTCGGCCCGTTCACGACCGCGTCGTCGGCCTTCGTCCACGCCAACCTGAACTGGACTTTGGGGCCGTTCAAATACGTGCTGGCCGGTCCGGTGTTCCACCGCTGGCACCACACCTTGCCGGACCGCGGCGGCAATATGAATTTCGCCGGCACCTTTCCGGTCTGGGACCTGATGTTCGGCACCTGGTACATGCCGGAAAACGAATTGCCGGAGACCTACGGCGTAGACGACAAGGCCTTCCCGGAAAGCTTCGGTGGCCAGATGCTGTACCCGTTCCGCCAATAGGCCGGGCCGGGCGGGCGGCCTTGGTAATTCGTTCACCAAGTCCCGTTGCACTTCGTTCACCAATTTGCAGTCAACTAAGTCTTGATGAGGCCCGCGGCGTGTATGGCCGTGGGTATGTTGCGTAGCGTTGGAGAGTGCAATGTCGGCCGTGTTCGGGCGTCGCAAACGTCTGTTTGGTGCTTTGGCAAAGACGCTGGCCTGCACGTTGACCTGGACGTTGTTGGCGGTCGCGCTGTCCGTCCCAATGGCGCGTGCGGACGAAGTCACCGTCTCGGTCGACGAGGCGCGGATTATGAAGCTGCCCGACCGGGTCGCCACCATCGTCATCGGGAATCCGCTGATTGCCGACGCCGCGCTGCAAGGCGGCGGCGTCCTGGTGCTGACCGGCAAGGGTTTCGGCTCGACCAACCTTCTGGCGCTCGACCGCGCCGGCAAGATCGTGATGAATACGACGGTGCAGGTTCGTGGCCCCACCTCGGGCGACCTGGTCGTGGTCTATAAAGGCGTCGAGCGTGAATCCTACAGCTGCGCGCCGGAATGCGAGCGGCGGCTGACGCTCGGCGACTCGCAGGTCTATTTCAGCGGCATCTTGGGGCAAGCCGGCAGCCGCACCGGCGGCGCAGCTGGCGCATCGGCGCCGGCGGCACGCTGAGCGGCAACCGCGCGATCTTCCTGCAGCGAACGCGTCGACACGGTTAGCGCCGGTTTAACCTAACCGCGGCGTTTGTCGGCAATCGGCGCAAGGAATTGAAAATGCGTCTTTGATATAAGAGATGCGGGCCTGCCGTCGCTCCGACGCATCGAGAAACTGCCATGGTTGAGACAATCCAGATCAAAGCCGCCGCCTGTCTGCGCGCGCTGCAACGGTCGCGCCTGTGCCGCCGTTTCGTGCGTCAGCAGGACGGCAGCGCAGCGGTCGAATTCGCGCTGATCGCGACGCCGTTTCTGGCGTTGCTGTTCGCCATTATCGAAACCGCGATGGTGTTCTTTGCCGGCCAGACGCTGGAAGCCGCCGCCGCCGATTCGGCGCGCCTGATCATGACCGGCCAGGCGCAGAGCCAGAACTTCAGCGCCGCCGACTTCAAGACTCAGGTGTGCAACCGCATCTACGGGCTGTTCGATTGCGCCGGCGGCCTCTATGTCGACGTC
>JAQSCR010000427.1 GCA_029945495.1 Pseudolabrys sp.
GATCGGACGAAAACGACTATAGTCCTGTGATTATGGTCCGGTCAAGCGCCGAGCAGCGGATGGTTCAGGCCTTTCGATAAAAGCCCCGAATCCGCAATCAGTATCGCCACCCTCGGCACTATTATGGTAGATTTGACATTGACGGCGCGCCAATGTCCGCCTATGTTATTTCTACCATAGTGGAATGCACTCCGTGGTCGAATTGCCCGACATGAAGCCTTGCGAGTTTATCGGGTCTTCGAAGGACGACATTTCGTCGATGCCGCAGCAAGTCAAGGATGCGTTCGGGTTCGCCATCCGCGCCGCGCAACGCGGCTCGAAGCATCCCGACGCAAAACCGTTGAAGGGGTTCGGCGGCGCCGGCGTTATCGAGGTCGTGGAGAATTTCGACGGCGACACGTATCGCGCGGTTTACACAGTGAAATTCGCCGGAATGATTTACGTGCTGCACGTGTTCAAAAAGAAATCGAAGCGAGGGGCCGAAACTCCCAAGACCGATATCGACCTCATCAAGCGCCGTCTCAAAGTCGCGGAGGGAAAATACGCCGCGCGAACCGCGAGCAATAAGACAGCTTAGTACCCGTACTCAATATCCGCACCTAGCAGCAAGGACCACCGCCATGCCCCGTGGTAAAGCAAAACTCGAAACCGGAAACATCTTCGCCGATATCGGAACGCCAAACGCCGAGGAACACGCGCTTAAGGCCGACGTGGTCATCAAGATTGGAATGCTCATCGAGAGCAAAAAGCTCTCTCAAACCCAAGCCGCGAAACTGACTGGTATTTCGCAGCCCGATCTTTCTCGTCTGCTGCGAGGTCATTTCGAAGGCTTCTCAATGGACCGTCTCATCCAGGCGATCTTGCTGCTTGGCTCCGATGTCGAGATCAAGGTGAAGCGGCCCGTCAAGGATCGGCAAGGCCGGGTGCGCGTGCTGTCGGAAGCATTTGCGTAAGCTGCAAGCGCCCGGATACTCGTTAAACTCAGCCAAAGGGCCCCTGCTTAAACCGCCTCCGCTGCGGCCTCTTGCCGCTTGCGCATCGCCAGCCACAGCAGCAACGCGCCGGCGACCAGCACGGTCGGGAACACCTCTTCGTTGATCGCCGGCATGCTCAGGTAAGCCAGCATCTGCCCCGACGAGAACGAACTCACCGCCATCGAGCCGAAGATCAGGAAGTCGTTGAACGACTGCACCTTGTTGCGCTCCTCCGGCCGGTGGCATTGCGTCACCATCGTCGTGGCGCCGATGAAGGCCAGATTCCAGCCAAGCCCCAGCAGCACCAGGTCGGTCCAGAAATGGGCAACCGAGATGCCGGCAACGCCGACCGCGGCGGCCAAGGCGATCAACACCAGGCCGAGCGCGGTGATGCGTTCGACGCCGAAGCGGGCGATCAGGCTGCCGGTGACGAAGCTCGGCCCGTACATCGCCAGCACATGCCATTGGATTCCGAGCGTCGCGTCGGTGACCGAATGGCCGCAACCGACCATGGCCAGCGGCGCCGAGGTCATCACCATGTTCATCATGGCGTAGCTGGCGACGCCACAGGCGACCGCCACCATGAAGCGCGGCGTGCGCGCGATCTCACCGAGCGGCCGCGACGTTTCGGCCCGCTTGGCCGCGACCGGCGGCACCTTGACGAAAGTCAGCACGATGGCAGCTAACAGCGCGCAGACCGACTGGCCGAGATAGCTCGCCGCGAACAGATGCGGCGGCAGCATGTCCTTGGTGAAGATGACGAGCTGCGGCCCGATCAATGCGGCGAAGATGCCGCCCGCCAGCACCCACGACACCACCTTCGGCCGGTAGGCTTCGCTGGCGGTATCGGCGGCGGCGAAGCGATAGGACTGATGCGCGGCAGCATAGAGCCCGCCGCAGAACGTGCCGAACAGCAGCAGCCAGAACGAACCGACCATCACCGCGGCAAAGGAGATCAGTCCGGACAGGATGCCGAACACCGAGCCGCATTGCAGCGCGAAGCGGCGGTCGAAGCGGCGCGCCAGCCAGCCGATCGGCAGCGTGCCGAACCACATGCCGATGACCATGCACGTGATCGGCAATGTCGCCAGGCCCTTGTCCGGCGCCAGCACGGCGCCGACGATGGAGGCGGTCGAGACGATGACGGTGTTGTTGCCGCCGGCAAGCGCCTGCGCCACCGCCAGCACCATGGCGTTGCGGCGGGCGAGCGCGTCGTCGTGCAAAGGCTTGAGAACTCCGTGCGGCATTGGCTCGGCGACGGCCGACATGAAGCGATTCCCCCGGCAATATTGTTCTCTTATTAGCGGAGCCGGCAGCACGAGGCTACTACGAAAGGCGCAGGGCTGGGTTGAAATGCGCCGCCGCGTGCCCCGGACTCGGCGCGCAATTTAACCGTCTTTGCCGGGCTTGACCCGGCAATCCATGAGCGGCCGAGTCACAACCAGACTTACGTAAGGCCTCCGATGAGGACACTAAGTCGTGGATGCCGGGGGCATAGGCGAGCGAAGCGACGCCGTTCTTCGAACGGCTATGCCCGGGCATGACGGAGGTTGGGTATAGCTCCCTCAAAACTCAATTCTACCGGGATGCAGGACCTTGGCGTTGCGCGCCTCGGCCGGACTTTGCGCGCCGATCTGGCCGAGCGAAGCGCGCAGTTCGTCGATATAGAGATCGATGAGCTGGCCAGGGCCATCGTCGCCGAGCGCGCCGAGCGCCCACAAAAACGACTTGCCGACGAAGGCGGCGTCGGCGCCGAGCGCGAGCGAGCGCATCACGTCCTGGCCCGAGCGGATGCCGCTGTCGAGCAAGATAGTGGCCTTCTTGCCGACCGCGGCGGCGATCGCCGGCAGCGCGTCGATGGTCGGCACCAGCGCTTCGATCTGGCGGCCGCCATGGTTCGACACCCAGATGCCCTCGATGCCGAGCGACACCGCCTTCTCGGCGTCGGCCGGATGCAGGATGCCCTTGATCGTCATCGGCCCCTTCCAGCGGTCGCGATAGCGCGCGACTTCGTCCCACAGGAAGGCGCCGCCCATTTCATCGCGCGCGAATCGGATGACGTCGTTGGTGCCGAATTTGCCGCCTCTGCCGCCGGCATATTGCGCCATAGTGGCGAAGCGCGGATAGCCGTGTCGCAGCAGCGCCAGCAGCCATTTCGGCCGCACGATCATCTCGCGGAACATGCGCGGCGTGACATGGAATTCGCGGCCCAAGCCGGCGTAAGTTTCGCGCGAGCGCGTGGTGCGCACCGGCGTATCGAGCGTCATCGTCAGCACCTTGACGTTGGCGCGTTGCGCGCGGTCGATCAGGTCGAAGCCGATTTTGTGGTCGTTCTTGGCAAAACGATAGAGCTGCAGCCAGAACACGTCGGGAGCGACGGCGGCGATCTGTTCGATAGTGGCGCCGCCGGCGACGCCAAGCGTGTAAGGAATGCGCGCGGCCTGCGCCGCTTTCGCCATCAGCACGTCGGCGCCCGGCCAGACGATCGCCGGCCCACCCATCGGCGCGACGCCGATCGGCGCGGCGTATTTGGTGCCGAAAAGTTCGACACCGACAGGCGGCAGCACCGAGGTGACGCCGTACCGCGGCACGATCTTGACGTTGTCGAGCGCCTCCCAATTGTGCCGCACGCCGACGTCGTCGCCGGCGCCGGTGTCGGCGTATTCGAAGGCGAAGCGCGGCACGTTGCGCGGCGCGTGGCGGCGCAGATAGAACGAGGTCGGGAAATATTGAAGATAGTGCTGGAAGCGCGGCGTCTGCCCGGTCGGCAGGAAGGCCTGTCTCACTTTCATGTCGTCCATCGCATTTCCCCCGCGAGCCCGCATTCAACGACGGCCTCGTCTTCTATCGTTCAATAGCGCGCGCCGGGCCGCGAGGCTATGGCGCAACCCGCATGTCAGAAATGACTGAAGGCGCCGTGCTTGAAGGTGAGCTGCCGGCCTTGCGGATCGCGAAACTGCGCTCCCTCGCCTTCGGCGATGGTGCCGATCTCGGTGACCGCAACCTTGGCCGCCATGGCGGCGACGCGAAAGCGGTCGACCTTGGCCTGCGTGACGGTACAGAGGATTTCGTAATCGTCGCCGCCGGTGAAGGCGATTTCGCGCGCGCTCCGGTCGGCCTCGAGCACGGCGCGGCCGGCGTCTGACAAGGGCACGCGGGCAGCGTCGATCGCGGCGGCGACGCCGGAGACGCGGCATAACTTGGTGAGATCGCCGACCAGGCCGTCGGAGACATCCATCGAGGCGGAAGCGTAATGCAGTACCGCCTCGGCCAGCGCGCTGCGCGGCCGCGGCAACAGATAGCGCGACGCCAGATGGTCGCGCTGCGCTTCGGTCAATTGCCAGGCCGCACCGTTGCGCAGGCCCAGCCCGAGCGCGGCATCGCCAATCGTGCCGGTGACGAAGACCTTGTCGCCCGGCTTGGCGCCGACACGACGCACCATCATGCCGTCAGGCACGCTGCCGAACATCGCCACCGACACCATCACCGGGCCGGGCGTGCGCACGGTGTCGCCGCCGAACAGCGGACATTTGTAAGTCGCGATGTCCTCGCGCAGGCCGTCGGCAAAGGATTTCAGCCAAGCATCATCGATGTCCGCCGGCAGCGCCAGCGACACCAGGAAGCCGAGCGGCTTGGCGCCCTTGGCGGCCAGATCCGACAGGTTCACCCGCAGCGCCATGCAGGCGACGTTGTGCGCCGGGTCGTCGTTGAAGAAATGCACGCCGCCGACAATGGCGTCGGTTTTCAGCACCAGTTCGCAGCCCGGCGGCGGCTTGATGAAGGCGGCGTCGTCGGACAGGCCGAGCGCGCCCGGATCGGTCGCCAGCGGACCGAAGTAGCGCGCGATCAGTTTGTCCTCGGCGGAGGTGTCGGAGGATGACATGCCGCACCCTACCCCGTCACGGCATGACCGTTAAGCCGTGAACTCGTCGGCGCGATGCTTGCGCGCCAGCTGGTCGAGCACGGCATTGACCATGCCGGTCTCGTCGCGCTCGACGAAGGCGGCGGCGACGTCGGCATATTCCGAGACGACGACGCGGGCCGGCACGTCGCGGCGGTTTTCGAGTTCGTACAGGCCGGCGCGCAACGCCGCGCGCAGCACCGCCTCGATGCGCTTGAGCGGCCAACCCTTCGCCAGCGCTTCGTCGATCTGCGGATCTAGCGCGCGCTGGTCGCGCACCACGCCGGAGACGATATCGCGGAAGAACGCCGCCTCGGCCGGCAAATATTGCGCGCCCTCGACCTCGCGGCCGAGCCAGTGACTTTCGAATTCGGCGAGGATCTCGTTCAAGCCCGTGCCGGAAATATCCATCTGGTACAAAGCCTGCACCGCGGCGAGACGCGCGGCGCCACGCTTGTTGGCCTTGCGCGCTTCCTTGTCGGGCTTGGCGGCGTCGTTCGCCATTATTTGTTCAAACTAAGTTTGAGCGCGACCATCGCTAAAGCCGCCTTGGCGGCGTCGGCGCCCTTGTGGCCATGCGCGCCGCCGATGCGATCTTTCGCCTGCGCCTCAGTGTCGACGGTGAGGATACCGTTGCCGATGGCGAGCTGGCGCTGCACGGTCAGGTCCATCAAGGCGCGCGCCGATTCATTCGAGACGATCTCGAAATGATAGGTCTCGCCCTGGATGACGCAGCCGAGCGCGACGTAGCCGTCATACGGCGCCTTCTTGTTCTTCGGTGCATCCGCCGCCAAGTTCGCCACCATGGCGATGGCGCCGGGAATTTCCAGCGCGCCCGGCACGGTGATGACGTCGTAGGTCGCGCCAGCTTCGTCCAGCACCGCGCTCGCGCCCTTCAGCAGCGCGTCGGCGATTTGGCCGTAGAAGCGCGCTTCGACGATCAGCAGACGCGGCGCGCTCGCCTTGGAGTCTTGCGATTTGGTAGCGCGCGGCTTCGCGGCGCTGACTTTTTTAGCCATTCAAAAGGTTCCTTGTTGAGCCGCGTGGTAGCAAGCGCTTGCCTGTCAAACAAGGGCCTAAAGGGCCGTCAGCGCGCATCCATCAGCCGGGCGGCATAGCGCGCCATCGTGTCGATTTCGAGGTTCACCGCGTCGCCCTCACGCCAGGCGCCGAGGCCGGTCACCGACAAAGTGTGCGGGATGATCAGCACCGTGAAGGTGTCTCCCTCCACGTGATTGACGGTGAGCGAGACGCCGTCGAGCGCCACCGAGCCCTTGGGCGCGATGAAACGGGCAAGCTCGTGCGGCGCGCGCAAGGTAAAGCGCGCCATATCGGTCATGTCCTCGCGCGCGATCACGCTGGCCAGACCATCGACATGGCCGGCGACCAGATGGCCGCCCAGTTCGTCGCCCAGCTTGAGCGGCCGCTCGAGATTGACGCGCGTGCCGTGCCGCCAACGGCCGACACTGGTGATGGCGAGCGTCTCGGCGGCGGCGTCGGCGGCGAACCAGACGCGACCGTCCTCCTCGCCGGTATCGACGACGGTGAGACAGACGCCGGAACAGGCGACCGACGCACCTTCGATCAGCTCGGCGCGTGGATAGCGCGTATAGATGGTGATGCGCGACAGGTTATTGGCGCGCGGATGCACCGAACGCACTTCGCCCAGATCGGTGACAATGCCGGTGAACATTAGAACGCTTCCTTGTGTCCCGGACACGGTGCAGCGTGTAACGCTGCGCCGCAGATCCGGGACCCCGCTTGTTTAAAAGTGACCGGGACCCCGGGTCTGCGCAGCAACGCTTTGCGTTGCGGCGCGCCCGGGGAACGCAGAAAAGACTGCGCGTTGCTCATTCCGAACGCTCGTAGGTTTCGAGAGTATCCGCGCCGACCGGCTCGCTACCGCGCGATTTCATTTTGCCGGTCAACGCCTCCAGCTTCAGGCCTTCGAGCGGCGCGATGCCGTCATCGCCGATGGTCTTCGGCGAGCGCAACAGCACGGCTTCGTCGACCAGATCGGCGGCGACCAAAGCGGCGGCCACCGTCGGCCCGCCCTCGACCAAGAGCCGGGTGATGCCCTGCTCGGCCAGAATCTTAAAAACTTCGTCGAGATCGAGCCGTCCTTGCGTCTCGTCGACGCGAAACACCTTGGCGCCCTTCTGTTTCAGGATGTCTTCGGCGATCTCGGAGGCCTTGTGCGAACAAAACACCCAGGTCGGCGTGTCGCGCAAGGTCGAGATCACCGTCGCCGACATCGGCACGCGCAGCCGCGCATCGAGCACGACGCGCACCGGCGAACGCTCGAACAGGCCCGGCAGGCGGCAGGTGAGTTGCGGATTATCCGACAGCACGGTGCCGATGCCGACCAGGATGGCATCGTGTTGCGCGCGCATCATATAGACGCGGTCGCGCGCTTCCTCGCCGGTGATCTGGACTTGCTTGCGACCGGCGAGACCGACCTTGCCGTCTTTCGACAGTGCGAGCTTGAGGGTCACAAACGGCCGCGCTTTTTGAATGCGCACAATGTGGCCGGCGTGCGCCCGGCGCGCCGCGTCGGCACTGAGGCCCACATCGACGACTATGCCCTTGTCGCGCAGCCGGGCGTGGCCTTGGCCCGCGACTTCCGGGTTGGGGTCTTCCAGCGCCGAAACCACGCGGGCGATACCCGCCTTGATGACGGCGTCGGCGCAAGGCGGCGACTTGCCTTCGTGCGAGCACGGCTCGAGCGTGACATAGAGCGTCGCGCCCTTGGCGCTTCGCTTGGCGTGGCGCAGCGCCTCGACTTCGGCGTGCGGGCGGCCGCCCGGTTGCGTCCAGCCGCGGCCGACAATGACGCCGTCCTTGACGATGACCGCGCCGACAGCGGGATTGGGATGCGCGTTGCCGAGACAGCGGCGGCCGAGCGACAAGGCCAGTTGCATGTAGCGCGCGTCGTCCGCGTTAGTTTGCGCGCTGGTATCGACCGGCTCGCTCATTTGCGAACCGGCGGCACGGCGGGCGCATCCTCGTCGCCCGACAATTCGTCGAGCGCGGCGCGGAAATCCTTGACCTCGCCGAAATTGCGATAGACCGAGGCGAAGCGTACATAGGCGACGTCGTCGATGTCGCGCAGATGCGCCATCACCGTCTCGCCGATCGCCTCCGACGACACTTCGTTCTCGCCGCCGCTTTCCAGTTCGCGCACGATCTTCGACACCATCTGCTCGATACGCTCCGGCTCGACCGCGCGCTTGCGCAGCGCGATCTGCACCGAGCGCATGAGCTTATCGCGATCGAACGGTACGCGCCTTCCGTTGCGCTTGATCACCGTGAGTTCGCGCAGCTGCACGCGCTCGAAGGTGGTGAAGCGGAAATTACAGGTCAGGCAGACGCGGCGGCGGCGGATCACCGCCGAATCCTCGGTCGGCCGCGAATCCTTCACCTGCGTATCGAGGCTTCCGCAACTCGGGCAACGCATGTTCAGCCCCCCACTGTCATTCCGGGACGGTGCGAAGCACCGGACCCGGAATCCAGAGAAACAATCGAAAGCCTGTCGCGTGGCGCTGGATTCCGGGTTCGCGCGCGATACGCGCGCCCCGGAATGACCAGTATGTAAACGCCGCGCATCAAATCACTCACTGATAAATCGGAAAACGTCCGAGCAACGTCTTCACCTTCTCGCGCACCGCCGCCTCGATCAGGGTGTCTTCGTCGACGCCCTTCTGCGACAGCACGTCGAGCACTTCGACGATCATCTCGCCGACCTGCTTGAACTCGGCCGCGCCGAAACCGCGCGTGGTGCAAGCGGGCGTGCCGAGCCGAATGCCCGAGGTCACCATCGGTTTCTCCGGATCGAACGGGATGCCGTTCTTGTTGCAGGTAACGTGCGCACGGCCGAGCGCGATCTCGGACACCTTGCCGTTGAGACGCTTGGGGCGCAGATCGACCAGCATCAGATGGTTATCGGTGCCGCCGGAAACAATATCGAGGCCGTTGGCCTTGAGCGTCTCGGCCAAAGTCCGGGCGTTCTCGACCACGTTCTTGGCGTAGGTCTTGAAGCTGGGCTTAAGCGCCTCGCCGAAGGCGACGGCCTTGGCGGCGATGACATGCATCAGCGGCCCGCCCTGAAGGCCGGGAAACACCGCCGAGTTCATCTTCTTGGCGAGGGCCTCGTCATTGGTCAGGATCATGCCGCCGCGCGGGCCGCGCAACGACTTGTGCGTCGTCGTGGTGACGACATGGGCATGCGGAATGGGCGACGGGTGGACGCCGCCGGCGACGAGACCGGCGAAGTGCGCCATGTCGACCATGAGGTAAGCGCCAACCTCGTCGGCGATCTCGCGGAAGCGCTTGAAATCCCAGACGCGACTATAGGCCGTGGCGCCGGCGAGGATCAGCTTCGGCTTGGTCTCGCGGGCGATTCTGGCGACCTCGTCCATGTCGATGAGGTTGTCGTCGCGGCGCACGCCATAGGGAATCGGCTTGAACCACTTGCCCGACATGTTGACGGGCGAGCCATGGGTCAGATGACCGCCGGCATTGAGATCGAGGCCCATGAAGGTGTCGCCCGGTTGCAAGAGCGCCAGGAACACGGCCTGATTCATCTGCGAGCCGGAATTCGGCTGCACATTGGCGAAATTGCAGCCGAACAGCTTTTTAGCCCGCTCGATCGCCAGCGTCTCGGCGATATCGACGAACTGGCAACCACCGTAATAGCGCCGGCCCGGATAACCTTCGGCATATTTGTTGGTCAGCACCGAGCCTTGCGCTTCCAGAACCGCGCGGGAGACGATGTTCTCCGATGCGATCAGCTCGATCTCATCGCGCTGGCGACCGAGTTCCTGGCCGATCACATGCGCGATTTCGGGGTCCACGTCGCGCAGGGACGCGGAAAAGAACTGGCTTTCGGTGGCCGACATTGAAGGATTCTCCCGGCGCCGGACGAGTTCGGCGCCGCCTTTTCAAGAGTTCCGGGATTGAACGAGGCGAATAGCATATCGGCCACGGGACGCCAAGCCGCAACCAAGCGCTGGCATGCCCACAGAATTTCAGGCCCAATATCTAGGGATATTCGCTCAGGTCTGCTCGCGCGCGATCCGCGCCTTCAGTTTCGCGAGCGCCAGCTTCTGCATATCGGCCTGCGAGGCATTGGCCGGGCCGATGACCGTCACCTCAACGCCCGTATTGGCGTCGACAGCCACCAATTTCGCACTGGCGCCGATCGCGATGCGTTCGAAATAGACAACAGATTGGGATTCGTCCGCCATCGGCACCCCGCAAAGGCGGCAGTATAGGCCGCCGCGGCGCCGGCCCCTACACGGCCGTGTTGTGAATTGCCGCTGTCGCAGGAGCGTCAACCAGCGGCGGATGGGTGACGATGGATTTCAGCAATGGCTGCGGCTTTGCGGCCAGCGCCGCCAGGTCGGGTTCGGGACGCGCCAGATGGGCATCAACGGCGAAGGCGCGCTCGATGGCGCCGGCCGCCGCCAGCAGAGCGGCGTCGCCGCGCAGACGCCCGATCATCTGCAGACCGAAGGGCATGTTGTGTTCATCACGACCGCACGGCAGCGACAAAGCGGGATGCGTGGAAAGCGTCACGCCGTAGCACAGGCCCAGCCAGCGGTAGTAATTTGCCATTGCCTGACCATCGACCTCTTTGGCGTACAGCTCGGTCCACGGGAACGGCGTCACCGGCGTCACCGGCGCGACGATGAGATCGAATTGCTCGAAGGCCTTGGCAAATTGCGTTGCGATCCGCGTCTGTACGAGATGCGCCTCCGCCCGGTCCACCAGCGTGAAAGCGGCGGCAAGCTCCATATTGGCGCGCACGTTGGGACCGAGGGTCTCCGGCGCATTGCGGAAGGTCGCGGCAAAAGCGGCGACAAAACTTTCGGCGCGAACGACGTCGAAAGCCCGGTCGGCCTGCGACAGATCCAGCGTGATCGGCTCGCACAGCCGCACATGCCGCGCCAGCGCCTCGACACGCGTGCGAAATACGCGGCGGACCTCCGCGCTCACGGCGCAGAAACCAAAGTCCTCCGTATAGCCAACGCGCAGCTGCGCCGGATCGCACGCGGCCAGCGGCCAGAACTCGGCCGCCGCCGCCGGATAGGACAAGGCATCCCGCCGATTGAGCCCGACACAACTCGCCATCAGGAAGGCGGCGTCGTCCACAGTCCGCGCCATGGGTCCGAGCACCGATATCGCGGACCAGCCGAGCGGACGGCTGCTATTGGCCACGAGGCCCGGCGACGGCCGCAAACCGACCACGCCACAAAGCGCCGCCGGAATGCGCAGCGAGCCGCCCGTGTCCGAACCCGTGCAGAGCGGCAGCATGCCGGTGGCGAGCGCAGCGGCGGAGCCGCCGGACGAGCCGCCGGCATTCAGCGACGGGTCGAACGGATTGCCGGTCGCGCCCCAGACCGGGTTTCGCGTATTCGCGCCAGCCCCCATGTCGGGCACGTTGGTTTTGGCGGTGACGATCGCGCCGGCGGCGCGCAACGCGGCGACCAGGCTATTGTCCTCGCGCGGGACGTTGCCGCGCAGCGCAATATTGCCGCAGGTCGTGAGCAGCCCGGCCGTGTCCTGCAGGTCCTTCACGCCGAGCGGCAAACCATGCAGCGGCGGCAGCGGGTCACCGCGCATGACGCGCGCCTCGGCTTGCGCCGCGGCAACACGGGCCCGCTCGAAATCGGTGGCGGCGATGGCGTTGACCGCGGGATTGACCGCCTCGATGCGGGCAATGCACGCGTCCATCAACTCCACCGGCGAAAGCAGGCGCGCGCCGATGAGCGCGCGCATCCCCACGGCACTCAGGGCGAGGATATCACGATGGGGTATGTCGCGTGGCACTCAGGGATTCGCCATATGCGCTTTCTGCACGATCGTCCGCATCATCTGCAATTCGCTCTTGACCCGGGCGTCGTAGGCGCTGGGCGGTTGGAAGCGGACAATCAGCCCGGCCCGCTCCAAATCAGCCTTCATCTCCGGCTTGGCCATGGCGTCGGCCATCGCCTTCACCAATACCGCGCGCACCGGCTCCGGCAAACCGCGCGGCGCAACAACGCTGATCCAGGCGGTCAGGTCAAAATCCGGGAAGCCGGATTCGGCAAGCGTCGGAACGCCCGGCAAAGCCTCAACGCGGTAGGTTGAGGTCAGGGCCAACGCTTTGATCCTGCCGGACTGCACCTGCGGCACGCTGGCCACGTTGGTGTCGAAGGCGATCGGCACCTGCCCGCCCATCAGATCCTTCATCGCGGGAGCGCTGCCGGTATAGGGGATGTGGACGATGTCGAGACCGGCCATCGCCTTGAACATCTCGCCGGCGAAATGCGACGTGGTGCCAAAGCCGAAGGATGCGTAGCTCAGCTTGCCCGGCTCGCTTTTCGCCTGCGCGATCAGTTCTTTCACCGAATTGGCCGGAAATTTCGGATTGGCGATCAGCACCAGCGGGCTTTCGCCAAGAATGCCCAGCGATTCAAAGCTGGTCAGCGGGTCGTACGGCAGGTTGGTCTTGAGCGCCGGATTGAGCGTGTAGGTCGTGTTGCCCGAGACCAACAAAGTGTAGCCGTCCGGCTGCGCGCGGGCGACGAGACCGGCACCGATCGCGGTGCCCGCCCCCGCCTTGTTTTCCACCACTCAGGTGCTGCCCGGCAGTTGCTCGCCGAGGTGACGCGCGATGATGCGCCCCAGCGTGTCGGCCGCGCCGCCTGGCGGATACGGCACGATCAGCACGATCGGTCGCTCGGGAAAGGCCGCCGCCGCCGGACCGCACAGGGCCACCGCGAACAGGCACGCCACGAGCCAGCGGCAAAGGGTCGGCGGCAGAAACCGGGTCTTCATCACAATGCTCTCCTTCGAATGGACCGCTTCGACTTGCGCGACTTTCTCTTGGTCATTTCCACAGGTCGGCGGCAGCGCCACGCGATGACCGCTGCCAATTCGGCAAGTTGAGCCGCGCAGGATTTCGGCGCCGGCCCGAACAGCCGCACAACACCCATGCCGCGCAGGCTCGACAGCACGAAATCGATAAAGGCTTCCAGCCGGGGGGCGCCGACGAGTTCCGGGAAGGTCTGGATAAAGCGCCGACGCAGCATCGTGCGCAGCCGTGCCCGCACGACGACGACGCGTTTGAGCGTCTCGGTATCGCCGACGCTGCCGAAATAGATGCCCCAGGCAACGAGGAAACGCGGCGGCTCGTAGGCGTTGGCCCACAAGGCCCGCACAAAGCCGGACGCACGCCGGGACAGACTGTCGGTCGGCTTCGGCCAGGAGCGGCGCACGTCCCGCTCGGGGATGGACTCGATCGCCCGCTCCAGCAGTTGCATCATGAGTTCGGCCTTGGAGCCGAAATGATGCTGCAGCGCGCCCGGAGTCACGCCGGCGGCCTTGGCGACCTCGAAAATCGTCGCGGCGCGGACGCTCTTGGCGCGCACGACCTCAATGCCGGCGTCGAGGATCTGTGCCTGCGTGGCGGCGCTGCGTGCGGCGTGACTGAGGTGCTGGCTGCGGCGCGCCGGAAGATCGATCGTCTGCATGGTCATTACCATACACATTACAGGCATATTGCAATATAGGATCATTTTCTCATGGCGAGGAACGCTGTCGCAGCAATGCGGCCGCCACCCCAAACGACAAAACCCCCGGCCGGTGGAGGAACCCGGCCGAGGGCAAGTCGTCTCGCCAGTACGTGCGAGCAGAAGTTAGAGGCGATACAGGATCTGGTCGGTCCAGAAGCGTTCGAGCCGGTGCAGCGATTTGTTCAAGGTCGCGAACTCGTCGGCATTGATGCCGCCGACCTGCTCGACCGTGCGAACATGCTTCTGATACAGCGCGTCGACGATGTCGCGCACGTCGCGGCCCTTGTCGGTCAGCTTGATGCGAACCGAGCGGCGATCGACGCGCGAGCGCTGATGATCGAGGAAAGCCATCTCGACCAGCTTCTTGAGATTGTAGGAGACGTTGGAGCCGAGATAGTAGCCGCGCGTGCGCAGCTCGCCGGCGGTCAGCTCCTTGTCGCCGATATTGTACAACAGCAGCGCCTGCACCGAGTTGATGTCGGAACGGCCACGGCGGTCGAATTCGTCCTTGATGACGTCGAGCAGCCGGCGATGCAGCCGCTCAACCAAGGTCAGTGCCTCATGATACAAAGGCTGGATCGTGTCGAACCGCGCTTCACGCTCGGCGGGTTCGACCGTCTTCGCGACGGCTTTCATTTTCAACGCCCCTTAGTTTTGTTTTCATTGGTAACGAGGCCCTGTTTCCTCGTCCCTTGTGAACCAAACTATGCGGGCCAGTCTAAAATCGGCTTAAATAACAGCATAAAGATTAGGTTTATTTGCAACGGTGAATGCTTCGTTGCATTTGCAATTGTACAAAATCGCGCAACGAAGCGTTCACCAAATGCGTTCCGTTCAGCCGCGAATGAAGCGGATAATGCCGGAAAAATCCCGATCCGCCTCCCCGCTCGACGCGTATGACGAATAAATCCTTTCCGCGTCGGCGCCTAATTCCGTTTTCGCGCCGGCGGCCTTGGCCGCATCCTGCGCCAAACGTAAATCCTTCAGCATCATCGCCGCGGTGAAACCCGGCTGATAGTCGCGGTTGGCGGGCGAGGTCGGCACCGGCCCCGGCACCGGGCAATAAGTGGTCATCGACCAGCACTGCCCCGAAGACTTCGAGGAAATGTCGAACAGCTTCTGGTGGTCGAGGCCGAGTTTCTCAGCCAGCACGAAAGCTTCCGACACCGCGATCATCGAAATGCCGAGGATCATGTTGTTGCAGATTTTGGCGGCCTGACCGGTGCCGGCGCCGCCGGCGTGGACGATGGTCTTGCCCATCTTGTCGAGAATACTCGCGGCGCGGGTGAAAGCCTGCGCGCTGCCGCCGACCATGAAGGTGAGCGTGCCGGCAGCTCGCGCGAGGTCTCGACGTCGATCGTGGAACAATCGATCAGCAGCGTGCCGGGGTTGGCGTTCTCGACGATACCGCCAATACCGAGATAGACCTCGCGCACATGCTTGCCGGCCGGCAGCATGGTGACGACGACGTCGCAGCGCGCGGCGGCGATCTTGGCGGTCTCGACGCTGCTGCCGCCCGAGGCTATCAGCTTTTCGATTGCCGCCGGATTGAGATCGACGCCCTCGACCTGATGCCCGGCCTTGACCAGGTTCTGCGCCATCGGCAAACCCATATTGCCGAGACCGATAAATCCGATGCGCGCCATAATTCTCTCCCTTGATGATATTTCTTAGTGCGGCTGTTCAATCCTGGGCCGGCTCACGCCGGCTGTTCTTGCGCCGATTTCAGCGCCAGCCAAAGGTAAAGTCCGAGCAGTGCGCCTTCCAGCAGCACGGTGATGAAGCCGCGGCCGAACACCTGCGGAAAGAACATCTCCACCGCCAGCATCGAGGCGACCGCGGTCAGCCAGATGACCGCGCCCCACGCCGCCGCCAACCACAGCCCGACCGCCGCGACCAGATCGATGACCGCGAAGAACACGGTGGCCGCCTGCCAGGCGACCGAATGCATTTCATAAAGGTCGTTGCTGCCGACGCCGATGCCGCAGACCCGCGACCAGTGATAGAGCCCCTTGATCATTGAGACGGCGGCCATCACGCGCAGGAACAGCACCAGCCGCCGCGTCCATGCGCCGACGCCTGGCTCGCCGTCGATTTCGTGGACGGGGTCGAGGTTCTTCAGGTCGTCGGTTGGGAACTGCTCATTCATGACGCGCTCACGGCAATTCCAGCTCGCCATCGGCCAGCGTCGCGAAGTGGCGCGCGACCTCGGCATCGCTGACGGCGGCGAGCGTCGCCGGTTGCCAGCGCGGCTGGTTGTCTTTGTCGACGATCACGGCGCGCACGCCCTCGTAAAAATCATGGCCATGGACGATGCGCGACACTATGCGGAATTCGGTGCGCATGCACGCCGCGAAATCGTAAAGCTTGCCGTGGCGCACCTGCGCCAAGGCGATTTTAAGGCTGAGCGGCGATTTGGCGCGCATGGTGGCGGCGGTTTTCGCCGCCCATTCGGCGTCGGTGCTACCCGAGCCGGCCTCAGCATCGAGCGCCGCCAGAATGGCTTCGACTTGCGCGCCGGCGAACAGCCGGTCGATCGCGGCGCGGCGGGCGGAAATAGGCCCCTCCCCTGCCGGTTCCGAAAACGCCGCCAGCACGGCATCGACCGACACCGTGCCGGTCAGGCCTTCGAGCAGCGCGGCAAAGCGGGCTGACGGAACGCGGTGCGTGGCAAGACCGGCAGCCACGCCATCGGCGGCGGCGAAACGCTCGCCAGTCAGCGCGCAATAGGCGCCGAGTTCGCCCGGCATGCGCGGCAGAAACCAGGTGGCGCCGACATCGGGGAAAAAGCCGATGCCGACTTCCGGCATGGCGAAGGAGAAGCGGTCGAAGGCGACGCGGTGCGAGCCGTGCACCGATATTCCGACGCCGCCGCCCATGACGATGCCGTCGATCAGCGCCACGTAAGGCTTGCGGAAATTCTTGATGATGGCGTTGAGCGGATATTCGTCGCGCCAGAACTGCAGCGCCTCGGCTTGGCGGCCGGCTTTGCC
>JAQSCR010000428.1 GCA_029945495.1 Pseudolabrys sp.
TCGCAAGCAATCCGGCCATCAGCCAGAGGGCAAGCCGGAAGCCGACGAATTCGAGCAACAGCCCGCCAACAAAAAAACCAACGCCCTTCATGGCGTTCTTCGAGCCGGTGAACCATGCGACCCACCGGAATAATTGCCCGCTGCCCTCACCCGACGTCGCCTTGATCGCCGATTTGGATGCCGTCTTGGTGACGTCCTTGGCGACGCCGGCTATGCCTTGCGCGATGACGACCCAGGCCACTGAGACGGCGGCGCTCCAGTTAGGGTCAAGCAGCGACAGCATAATGAGACCGGCAATCTGGAGCGACTGCCCGACTGCAAGCATGCGCGGAATGCCGAAGCGCGACGCCAGCCAGCCACCGCCAAGGTTGGCCGCGATGCCGGCGGTCTCATACAGCAAGAACAGGAAGGCGAGCGCGAAAGGCGTGTAGCCGAGCCTGAAGAAATGCAGCAGCACCAGCATGCGCAACGCGCCATCGACCAGCGTGAAGCCCCAATAGGACGCTGTGACAATGAGAAAGTTTCTGGCGGTCGACATCACACACCCGCCCTTAATACGATATTGGCAAGGTCTACCATGCGGCAGGCATAGCCGATCTCGTTGTCGTACCAGGCATAGACCTTCAACAGCGTGTCGTCGGTCACCATCGTGCTCCGCGCGTCCACGATTGAGCTGCGGGTGTCGTTGTTGTAGTCCGCCGACACCAGGGGGCGGTGCTCGATGCCGAGAATACCGGCCAAAGGTCCGGCCGCCGCGGAATCAAACAGGGCATTGACCTCCGACACGGTCGTTGGCCGTTTCAGTTCGAAAACGCAGTCGGTCAGACTTGCGTTCAATACCGGGACACGAACCGCATGGCCGTTGAGTTTACCCTTCAACTCCGGATAGATCAGCGCAATCGCGGTGGCACTGCCTGTGCTGGTCGGCTGCATCGACAGCATGGCCGAGCGCGCGCGGCGCAAGTCCTTATGCGGCGCATCGACCACAACATTGGTGTTGGTAGGATTGTGGATCGTCGTGATCTGGCCATGGCGGATGCCGATGGCCTCATGCACGACCTTTACAATCGGCGCCAGACAGTTCGTTGTGCACGAAGCAGCGGTTAGGAGCCGATGACGCTTGGGGTCGTAAAGCCGGTCATTGACGCCGACGACAATATTCAGCGCAGCCTCGTCCTTAACCGGCGCCGCCACGATTACGCGCTTCACGCCGCGATCGAAATAGGCATGAAGCTGGTCGGGCTTGAGAAACTTGCCGGTACATTCGAGCACGACGTCGCAGCCGAGATCGCCCCATGCCACGCCCCCGGGCTGTGCCGCAGCGCTGAAACCCATCCGGCGGCCATCGATACTAATCGCAGTTTCGCCATCAACGTCGAACGCGCCATGCCAGCGGCCGTGGATGCTGTCAAACTCAAGAAGATGCGCGGTCGCTGCGGCGCCGCCCTTGAGTTCGTTGATGTGGACTATATCGAGCTGGTTGTCGGCGCGCGGGTCTCCGGCGGCACGGTGCGTTCCACCCAATGCCGCACGAAGCGCGAGCCGCCCGATGCGGCCCATGCCGTTGATGCCAATACCCATGCGGCGCTCCTTTAAGACGCGGTACGCGCCGTATCGCCAATTTCGTCCAGCCGCGCTTTCAACGCCAACTTGTCGAGCGAGGCGAATGGCAAATTGGTAAAAATCTCGATCCGCCGCCGGATCATCCCATAAAGCTCATTCAGCAGCGTGGTGCGTTCTTTTTCAGAGCCGGTGAAACTCATCGGATCCGGGAGCGGCCAAGCGACGTTGACGAATTTCTCGCCCAGGTCCGGACAGACCTGCCCCTCCGGGGTGTCGCAAAGCGCGATGACAAAATCCATCCGCGGCGCGCTGGGTCCGGTGAACTCGTTCCACGACTTGCAGCGGAGGTTCGTTACGTCATGGCCGAGTTTGGCTAATCGTTCGATCACCTCGGGCAACGGTTTCTTTGCGGGATCAGAGCCGGCCGAGTAGGCGTTGAACCGGCCCTTGCCCAGTTTTTGCAGCAAGGCCTCGGCGATGATCGAGCGGGCCGAGTTGTGAGTGCAGATAAACAAAACGTTGAACGCAGGCGACATGGTGGTTTCCTTCATGTCTTCGACTTCTTCGGGAAGCAGCCGCGCAAGATCGCCACACAAATCCGGCCGGCCTTCGCAACAATCGCTGGCCAGAAACCGGATCAGGCCACGGAAGCCTTTGACATCGGCGCGGTAGTTCATCACCCGCCCCTCACGCACGACGGTCACCAGACCGGCGCGGGTCAGAATGGTCAGATGCGTGGACATGGTGTTGTGCGGAACCTCGCAACGTCGGGCGATTTCACCGGCCGGCAGACTTTCGGGATACGCGAGAAGCAGATGCCGAAAGGCTGCGAGCCGCGTTGGCTGAGCAAGCGAGCCGAGGCCGTCGATCATTTCCTGTAAGTCGATACTTCCGGACATGTCGACATAATAACAGATTCGACTCAGAAGGGAAGCCCCCGCTTTTCCAGCAGGCAGACGCTCCGCCGCATTGCGCAACCAAGCGACTTCCGCCAACCGAAACTCTTCAAGTTTCCTAGATGCTTAAGAGGCTACGCCGGCTTTTGGCCTCGTACGATAGGCAAGCAGTCGCAGCGCATTGAAGACGACGACAATCGTCGAGCCTTCGTGGATCAGTACGGCGAGGCCGAGACCGGCCCAGCCGAACAGAGTTGCCGGAATCAGCAGCGCAACGGCACCGAGTGCGATGAACAGATTCTGGCGGATGATCGTTCGCGCCGCGCGGCTTAAGCCGACAGCGAACGGCAGCTTGCCGAGATCGTCGCTCATCAACACGACATCCGCGGCTTCCAGCGCCACGTCGGTGCCGGCGCCACCCATGGCGATGCCAACCGTGGCGCGGGCGAGCGCGGGCCCGTCATTGGCGCCATCGCCGACCATGGCGGCCTGGCCATATTCTTTCACGAGATCGGCGACGACGGCGATCTTGTCCTCGGGCAACAGGCTGGCCCGCACGTCGTCCAGACTCACGGCCTGCGCCACCGCGCGGGCGACGCGCGCGTTGTCCCCTGTCAGCATCACTGTCTTGGTAACGCCCAACGATCGCAACGCGATCAACACCGCCGCCACCCCGGTGCGCGGCGTATCCATCAATCCAACGACACCGGCGAAACGCCCATCCGCCCGTATCAGCATCGTCGTGCGCCCGGCGGATTCCAGTCGTTCGACCTGCGCCGTCACTTCGGCGCCTATCGGCTCGCCCTCGAACAGCTTGAGATTGCCGATCTCGAGATGCTGCACGCCAACAGTCGCGCGGATGCCCTTGCCGTTCACCGCCGCGACGTCCGCGGGCTCGTCCCAGCGAAGCCCACGCTCGCGCGCGGCCGCGACGATGGCCTGGGCCAGAGGATGGCCGCTGCGGCTCTCCAGCGCCGCTGCCAGCGCCAGAACTTCATTTTCCGTTGCGCCGAACGCCACGATGTCCGTGAGACGCGGCTTGCCTTCAGTAATCGTGCCGGTCTTGTCGAAGGCGATGGCGGTCAAGCGGCCAAGATTTTCCAGATGCGCGCCGCCTTTGATCAGCACGCCTCGCTGGGCGGCCCGGGCCACGGCCGAGAGAACCGCCGCCGGCGTGCCGATAGCGAGCGCGCAGGGCGACGCCGCCACCAGCACCGCCATCGCGCGATAAAAAGATTCGGCAAAGGGAAAGCCGAACAGCGGCGGCACGGCGATCAGGAGACCGGCGCCGATCAGCACGACCGGCACGAACACGCGCTCGATACGGTCGGTCAAATTCTGGGTTGGCGATTTCTGAGTCTGCGCGTCGGAGACCAGCCGCACCATGCGGGCCAGCGTATTTTCAGTGGCGAGCTTGGTGACTTCGACCAGCAGAACCCCGTCGCCATTGACGGTGCCGGCGAAGACCAGGTCGCCAGTACCCTTGTCCACCGGCACCGACTCGCCGGTCACCGGCGATTGATCAACGGCGGAATTGCCCTCGGTGACTTTACCGTCGGCCGGCAGGCGCTGGCCTGGCTTGACGATGACAACGTCGCCGCGCAGCAATTCCTCGACCGGGACTTCGACCTCCGCGCCATCGCGGCGCACCAGCGCCATCTTCGGCGCCAGATCGGCCAGCGCTTCGATCGCATGGCGCGCCCGGTCCATGGCCGAGTGCTCAAGCGCGTGACCGAGACTGAACAGAAATAGGAGGAGCGCGCCTTCGGCCCAGTCGCCGAGCAGCGCGGCCCCCACCGCCGCGACCAGCATGAGAGTGTCGATATCGAAGCGCTTCGCCCACAGGCTTTGCACCGCATCGCGCACGGTGAAGAAGCCGCCGAACGCATAGGCGACGAGATAGCATCCAAGCGATACGGCGTATGGCGCGCCCGCCAGACCGCCAAGCCAGCCGCCGAGCAGCAGCACACCCGCGGCGAAGCTGAACACCAACTCGCGATGCTCCGTCCACCATCCGGCATCGGCCTCCAATGTTAAGATGCGATAGCCCAGCGCTTCGATGCGATGCACGACCGCCCGGTGCGACGATTTCTCGCTGTCGTATTCCAGGCGCAGGCGCTCGGCGGCATAACTGACTTTGGCTTCGAGCACGCCTTCGAGACGGCCGAGTGCGTGTTCGATCACGGTTGCGCAGGTCGGACAGTCCATGCCTTCGATGCGCAGGCTCTCATGCACATAACGCTTGTCGATCGACGCGCCGGCCGCGGTGACCAGTTGACGGACTTCGGCTAACCCGATGCGTGCGGAGTCATAGTGCAGGCATAGCTGTGCTCTGTCGTCCTCGCGAACGATGTGCGCCTGGTCAATGTGTTCGCTCTTAAGCAGAGATATCAGCCGTTCGACGCAGGAGTCCCGCTCGTCAGGGACGTGCGGCAGTACGAGCGTCAGATCGAGTACCAATTTTTCAGTCGCCATCGTGGTCGCTTTGGTTGACGCGTCCGACCGCCGCGGGCAATGAATCCAAGCAGTCAACCGCGACGCCTTCGCCAGCGAATCGAACCAAAGTTACAAGAGCATTCCCTTCAACGTCGATGACATGGCCGATGCTGGCATTCGCGCTCGGATCGTCTTGCCTCGGTGACATGCTATTTGGCCCTCACCCCGGCGACAATTCGACGGGTACGAACGCTGCTCTCGACGGGGTCTTCGAATTGAAATTCGACGCCAAGCGAATTGAGCGTCTGTTCGATGTCGCGCAGAGTGCGGTCATGGGGAATTGTTGCCGGCTCAAAATCGGCAATGGTTCGTTTGCCCACTTTGGCGCTCCCTAGGGGACTCGAACCCCTGTTTTCGCCGTGAGAGGGCGACGTCCTGGGCCGCTAGACGAAGGGAGCCTGGCCAAGAGGTAACAAGACCCCCGAGATAGCCGCGATCCGGCGGCTTAGCAAGCACAAGGGCAGAAAAGGCCGAACCGGCCCTACGGCTTGGTTTCCAGCCGCTGCCGGGCGATCGGCCGCAGCGTTTCGAGGTCGAAACTGCGCAATTCGACCGAACCGGCGATTTCGACGGTCAGCACCAGGCGGCGGTCGCCGATGGCGCTCGAGAGCACTTTGGCCCCCGGCGGCAGGGTGGCTTCGGCGGCAGGCAAAGCCGGCGCCGCATCGCCCGACTTATAAACCTTGTAGCCGATAACGCCGAAAACGACCGCGATGGCGATAAAGGTGGTAACGGAGGCGATCATCATGAAACGGCGGATGCGGGCGAGTGCCTGCATCTGTGCCGGATCAAGCGGTTTTACATCGTCGGACATCGGCGGCCTTGAGTGTGAGAGACTAGAATAACGAGCATGACGGACGAAGTGACGGGAGCGATCGAGAGCGTGACCATACTGCCGGAGGAAGCTGGCGGACGGCTCGACCGCGTGCTGGCGGCGCGGGTACCGGCGCTGTCGCGCTCGCGGCTGAAAGCCCTGATCCTCGACGGCCAGGTCACCGTCGACGGCCGGACCGTCCTCGATCCGTCAGCCGACGTCAAATCAGGCGACGTCGTCAGCGTCAACCTGCCGCCGCTGGAAGAAGCCACGCCGTGCGGCGAAGCCATCCCGCTCGACATCGTCTATGAGGACGACCAGCTCATCGTCATCGACAAGCCGAAGGACCTGGTGGTGCATCCGTCGGCCGGGCACGCCAGCGGCACTTTAGTCAACGCGCTGATCGCGCATTGCGGCGACAGCCTGTCCGGCATCGGCGGGGTCAAGCGGCCGGGCATCGTGCACCGGCTCGACAAGGACACCACCGGGCTGATGGTGGTGGCCAAGAACGACCGCGCCCATCGCCATCTGTCCAAGCAGTTCGCCGACAAGTTGGAAAGCGGCCTGCAGCGCGGCTATCTCGCCATCGTCTGGGGCGCGCCCGACCGCGCCAAAGGCACGATCGATGCGCCGCTCGATCGCAGCCCGATCAACCGGGAAAAGCAGGCGGTGCGCGAGGGCGGCCGCGACGCCATCACCCATTGGGAAATGCGCGAGCGCTATGACGCGGCGGACGGCAAAGGCGGTCGTTTGCCGATCGCCAGCCTCCTCGCCTGCATGCTGGAAACCGGCCGCACCCATCAGATCCGGGTGCATCTGGCTCATATCGGCCATCCGATCATGGGCGACGAGACCTACGCCACCGGCTTCAAGACCAAGGCCTCGCGGCTTTCGCCGGCAGCCCGCGCCGCGCTTGACGCGCTCGGCCGCCAGGCGCTGCATGCGGCGGTGCTCGGCTTCACCCACCCGCTGACCGGCGCGACCTTGCGTTTTGAGGCGCCGCTGCCGGCCGATATGCGGCGGCTGGTCGAAAGCCTGCGCGCCGGCTGACCGCGGCCCGTCTTGAAACCGTGCCCGGCATTCCTATCTAGGGAATAGTGACCACCAGACGTCCCCGATTCCCCTCTTAAACCCGAGTTCCAAACGGAACGATCGGGCGCTTTGTGTCGTTACCATGGCGTCCCAGCCGCTGAAGACCGCGCGCCGGGACCGGTACGGTTCAAAAAGACCTTCTAAAACAACCACTTGAACCTGCAACAATGGGTCACGGCGACGTGACGGCGGAATGCTTCCCCTCATTCCCCCAACCCGTTATGCTGCACCTGCGATCAACCTTTCGCGGTCGCAATATCTGATGCGCACCGTCGGCTCGGGGAGCGACGGTGACAACCGCCTGCCGATCCGTCGGGGGCAACCATAAGGAGGGCGCTACATGGCCCGTTCAGCCGCAATGCCGGCACTCAAGGCCGAATCCGGTCTTTCTCACTACCTGGATGAAATCCGCCGGTTCCCGATGCTGGAACCGCAACAGGAATACATGCTGGCGCGCAGCTGGCGTGAGCACGGCGATCGTGAAGCCGCGCACAAGCTCGTCACCAGCCATCTCCGCCTCGTCGCCAAGATCGCCATGGGCTATCGCGGCTACGGCCTGCCGATCTCGGAAGTCGTGTCCGAGGGCAATGTCGGCCTGATGCAGGCGGTCAAGCGCTTTGAGCCGGAAAAGGGTTTCCGGCTCGCGACCTATGCGATGTGGTGGATCAAGGCCGCGATCCAGGAGTACATCCTGCGCTCGTGGTCGCTGGTGAAGATGGGCACCACCGCCAACCAGAAGAAGCTTTTCTTCAACCTGCGCAAGGCCAAGAGCAAGATCTCCGCGCTCGAGGAAGGCGATCTCAAGCCCGATCAGGTCAAGATCATCGCCACCCAGCTTGGCGTCACCGAGCAGGATGTCGTCGACATGAACCGCCGTCTCGGCGGCGACGCATCGCTCAACGCTTCTATTCGCGACGACGGCGAAAGCGGCGAGTGGATGGATTGGCTGGTCGACAATTCGCCGAGCCAGGAACACATCCTGGCCGACAGCGAAGAGAGCGGCAATCGCCACCAGGCACTGATCTCCGCGCTCGACGTGCTCAACGACCGCGAACGCCGCATTTTCGAAGCGCGGCGTCTGGCGGACGATCCGATCACGCTTGAGGATCTCGCCACCGAGTTCGGCGTCTCGCGCGAGCGCGTGCGTCAGATCGAGGTGCGCGCGTTCGAGAAAGTGCAGAAGGCGGTGAAGTCTTCGATCGCCGAACTGGAAACGCCGAAGTCGACACCGCAGGTCACGGCGCAGCAGGCGATGCACTAAGCTTTCGCGGCATCAATCAGAGAATACAAATGGCCGGGGAAACCCGGCCATTTTTGTTTTATCTCTCCGACTTTCTCCGTCATTGCCGGGCTTGACCCGGCAATCCACGAAGTACCCGTCGCACCGGCACGCTTACCGCAAGTTTGCCGACGACGAGCGCGGTCAAGGATGCCCGGGTCGAGCCCGGGCATGACAGCTTGGCAGGGATCGCCGCCAGGTTCACTGCACGGAACCTTTTGACGCCGGAGCCATTCTCCCTCCGTGAACTTTGGAGAATGGCTGGCATGAAAACGCCGAAGCTGCTGGGTGACATCGAGCATACTGCCGCGCGTCAATTGACGCTGCTGCTGCGCGCCGGACGCAAGCAATACGACCGGTTCATGAACTCGGCGGAAAAGGTTACCGACAGAGCGGCGCAGCGCCGCTATATCCGCGCCGCCGAGCAGACCATCGACTCGGCCGAGAAGATTATCGCCCAGTTGCGCAAGCGCATCAGCGCGGCGCAAAAATCGCTGACCGGCGGCAGCACGGCCAACAAAAAGCGCAAGGTCAAGACAAAGACCAAGGCGAAGCGCGCCGTGAAGCGCCTGGCGAAAAGGACCACGGTCGCGCGCAGGAAGCGAAAGACGCGGCTGTAGGCGATACGTCACCGATTCAATTTTCAAACAGCCAATCGATCCGTCATTGCGAGCGCATCTGGATTCCGGGTTCGCTCGTTTCACGCGCATCCCGGAATGACGGCATGTTTCATCGCCCGTATTCTTTAAGGCCCCGGGCAGGCCGTCTTCCGTTCCGTGTCCCTCGGCAATATGCCGAGGGGATGGAGCGCCGCGAGGCGCAACATCTTTGATCCGCACCTTGCGGTGCGGGCGCGTCTGGCGAGACGCGCACCGCCCAACGGCGCTCCATCGCGGCGATTTCAGTCCCCGGGGCCGTGCTTCCGGGCGCGGACGGGTCCCTCGTGGGACCCTGATCCGGCCGGCTTTCGCCAGCCTTCATCCACACCGCGTCCAGCCATCAAAGGCAGTCCCCCGTAGTAGGGACGGACGGCTACCCGAGGCCTCCCGAGTGCGGGGTTACGAGCCCCGCCCGCAGGCGCCGCATCCGATCCCGTCATCGGAACGTCTCGCGACGACGCCCCCGGCTGGACCAAACATTTATAGGATACTTATCGTAGGCTTAAAGTCAAGAGGGCAATGCCCCGTGAGGCGAATTCCGGCCCCGCACGCGAAAACGTGAAACCGGCCCCTGCCCGCCCATGTTATCGTCGTCTCAGGCTCGTGGCAGACGAAACGACCGCAGCCGGACTGACGACATTGGCTACGGCCGCTTCCCGACGCCACGGCAGCCTGAACAAGCTTCAGGAGGTCCTCATGGCGCGTTCCCATGTCCTTCTCGGCGCCGGCGATACCGCCGCCGACCTTTCGATCCGCCGCATCGGCGTCGCCGATCTCAAGGATGCGCTGCGTCTGGGGCTCGCCGATTTCAACGCGATGCCGACACACGCCATGTTCCTTTGTCTTATTTATCCGGTGGTCGGCCTGCTGCTGGCGCGGCTGGCCTTCGGCTATTCGGTTCTGCCGCTGCTCTATCCCCTGATGACCGGCTTTGCGCTGATCGGGCCTTTGGCCGCGCTCGGCCTGTACGAACTGAGCCGGCGGCGCGAAGCCGGCGAGCCGACGTCGGTGTCGCACGCCTTCGACGTGCTGCGATCGTCGTCGATCGGCGGCATCGTCGCACTCGGCCTGCTGCTGATGATGATGTTCGCGATCTGGATCGCGATCGCCAATGCGCTCTACATCGCCGATTTCGGTTACGGATCGCCGGCGTCCATCTCGGCCTTCGTCCACGACGTGCTGACGACGAGCGCCGGCTGGAATCTGATCGTTGTCGGCAATCTCATCGGCTTCGCCTTCGCGGTCGCGGTGCTGGCAATCAGCGCGGTGTCGTTTCCGCTGATGCTCGATCGCGATGTCGGCGCGGCAGTTGCGCTGCTGACCTCGATCCGCGCGATCAAGCGCAACCCGGGCACCATGGCGATGTGGGGTCTGATCGTCGCCGCGCTGCTGCTGCTCGGTTCGCTGCCGCTGTTCATCGGGCTGACCGTGGTGATGCCGGTGCTCGGCCATGCGACCTGGCATCTCTATCGCAAGCTGGTGGTGTCGGACGGCTCGCCGCGGCCGACCTATCGCGCCGAGGACAAAGGCCGCCGTTCGGCAGCGGATTTCCCGGCCGTGCTGTTCCCGTGGGCGAAGTGAAAGCCTGATCCGCTCCACCCCAATACCAGCCCGTGCCGCGCCCGCGGCACGGGCTTTTTCGTACCCGCAATAAGATATATCTTGCGTTACATCTTTAGATGCCCTAAATAAGAGCTATCGAAAGATATATCTTTCGTGTCAAGCGATTGATAAAACAGGAGTATCTATATGTTTGGACGACATTCTGAAGGCCGCGAAGGCCATCGTGACGAGGGCCATCGACATGGCCGCCATCGCGGCGAGAGCTGCGGACAGCACTTTGCCGGCCGTGGCCGTCATGGCTTCGGCGGCGGACGGCGCGGCTTCGGCGGACGCCAAGGCCCCGGATTTGGCGGCGGCGACGACGACACCATGCTCGCCGGCCGCATGCTCGCGCATGGCGACCTGCGCCTGATCGCGCTGGCCTTGATCGACGAGCAGCCGCGCCACGGCTACGACATCATCAAGGCGCTCGAGGAAAAAACCTCGGATTGGTACAGCCCCTCGCCCGGCATCGTTTATCCGACGCTGACCTATCTCGAAGAAGTCGGTTATCTGACGTCGCAGCCGGAAGGCGCCAAGAAGCTTTTCACCATCACCGAGGAAGGCCGCGCTCACCTGACGCAGAACCGCGCAATGGTCGACGCCGTGATGGCGCGTATCGCCTTCATCGGCGAGAAGGCCGCGCGCATTCGCGAGCGTGAAGGCCGCGACGGCGAGCGCAGCCGCGTGCCGCAACTGGTGCGCGCCGCGTTCGAGAACCTGCGCGACGTTGCGGTGAAGCGTCTTGCCGACGACGCCGACGCCGAGGCCAAGGTGGTCGAGATCCTGGCGCGCGCCGCGGGCGAACTGAAGCGGGTTCAGTAACCGGCTTACTCGCCCCAGGCGCGGAAAGCTTCCTCGAAGGCGCGCCCGCCGGGCGTGCCTTTCTCGACGGCGAGGATGGCGCGCTTGCCGTTGGCATAGACGATCGGGATATCGAACCAGTCGCGCTCCTTGAGCAGTTGCACGTTGCGCTGCTTGTCGATATCGACCGCCGACAGGCCGATCAGGAAGTAGCCGTTGGTCACCTTCACGGCGAGGCCGGCGAGCGGCACGCCGCGCGCCTCCTCGTTCTGCTTCATCAGCACGCCCGGCACATTGCCGACGCCACCTTCGGAGAAATCCGCCGGCAGCGTGAACATGATCTCGATGGTGTGGCTGGCCGGCAGCGCCTTGTCGGTGTTGCGCCGCAACGACCAGGTCATGCGCATGCGCCGCTCGGGGATATCGACGTCGGCGCGGATGGCGAGTTCAGGCGCAAGCCCCGGGCCCGGCGACACAGTCTCGGTGCGCCAGACCGCCGAGCCGACATAGCGTTTGCCCTTCGGATCATTCGGATCCTCGTCGTACAGCACGACCTTCTGCGCCACCGCGGCGGCCGGCGCCGTTGCCGCCGACGGCGCGCTGTCGGCTCCGACGCGGTCGGAGATTTTCGGCCGGCCGGCCGGCTCGGCTGGCGTCGCCGGCTTCGACGCCGTCGTCGCCGGCGAACCGCGCAACGCCGTCATGGTCGCGGTCACGGTCGCCGTCACGGTTTTCATGACCGCATTGCGCTGCCAATAGCCGACGGCGGCGACCGCGCCGATCAGCATCAACAGCACGGCGATCTTGACGATGCGGCCGTAGGATCGCACCGGGCGCGTATAGACGTCGTCATCGTCCTGCGGGGCGGCATGACCGCGCCGGGCCGCGGGCGGCGGCGCATGCGCGACATCATGATCGCCGGCAAAATGCGGTTCGTGGCCGTGTGCCGCCTCGGCGTGCGGCGCGCCCGGCGGCTCGGGCACCATGTCGGGCGGAATGCCGGGCTGATCGCCGGCCGGGGGTTCGAAGTAATGGGCATCGGCAGCGCCAGCGTCGCGGTCTTCGTCGTGATCGCGGTCCTGATCGCCGGCGTGGCCGTGCTCTTGTTCGTGGCCCTGTTCGTGGCCTTGTTCGTTTTCTTGCCAGGCTTCGTGCCGCTGTTCGCCCGCGCGGTCGTGATCGGCTTCCTCGGTGGAAGGTGCGGCGCCGCCCTGCATGTCGTCGTAAGCCGCGCGGGCCGAGCGGCTGGCTTCGGCGCTGGCTTCGCCCAGACCTTGCGCCTCGGCCACGGTGTCGCGGAAGTCGCGCAAGCCTTGATCGCGCAGCGACGGGCGGGATTCGTCCGGCTCCGCAGCTTCCGGCCGCCCACGCCGGGCGGCCTCGACTTCGAGCTTGCGGATCGCTTCCTCGAGCGCCAGGCGCTCGCGCGTGATGTCCGACTCGTCGAGCGGCGGATCGACGCCACGCAGCTGGTTGACCAGCGCCGCGCGCGCCCGCTCGTATAAAGCGCGCCGGTTCTCGCCCGTATTCTTGTCGAGGCCTGCGACGGCGCGGGCGATCAGGGGGTAATAGTCAGCCATACGCTTTAAACTAACCTGTTTTTCTCTTGCCGGCAGCCCCGCCGGCAGTTTCCTTGGCGGTCAGGTCTCGAACGGGTTCTTCATCAGGATAGTATCCTCGCGCTCCGGGCTGGTCGACAAGAGCGTGACCGGACAGCCGATCAGTTCCTCGATCCGGCGCACGTATTTGATCGCCTGCGCCGGCAATTGCGCCCAGGAGCGGGCGCCGGCGGTCGGCTCTTGCCAGCCGTCGATGGTCTCGTAGATCGGCTCGACAGCAGCCTGCGCCCGCTCGCCGGCCGGCAGATAGTCGATGTCGCGGCCATCGAGCCTGTAGCCGACGCAGACCTTGATCTCGGGAAAGCCATCGAGAATGTCGAGCTTGGTGAGCGCAATACCGTCGATGCCCGAGGTGCGCACGGTCTGGCGCACCAGCACGGCGTCGAACCAGCCGCAGCGGCGGGCACGGCCGGTGACGGTGCCGAATTCGCGGCCGCGTTCGCCGAGCATCTTGCCGATCTCGTTGTGCATCTGATCGGTCGGGAACGGTCCCTCGCCGACCCGCGTCGTATAGGCCTTGGTGATGCCGAGCACGTAATCGATGGCATTGGGGCCGAGGCCCGATCCGGTCGCGGCCTGCGCCGCCACCGTATTGGAAGACGTCACATACGGATAAGTTCCGTGGTCGATGTCGAGCAGCGCGCCTTGCGCACCTTCGAACAGGATGCGCTTGCCCTCGCGGCGCTTGGCGTCGAGCAGCGACCAGACCGAATCCATGAAAGGCAGCACTTTCGGCGCCAGCTCGGCGAGATGATCGTAAACCGTCGAAGGCGCAATCTCGGCGAGGCCGTTGCCGCGGCGCAGCGCGTTGTGATGCGACAGCAGGCGATCGATCTTCGGCAGCAGCGCCGGCAGGTCGGCAAGATCCATAAAGCGGATGGCCCGACGGCCGACCTTGTCTTCATAGGCCGGGCCGATGCCGCGCTTGGTGGTGCCGATGCGCGCCGAGGAATCTTCGCGGATGGCCTCCAACTCGCGATGCAGCGGCAGGATCAGCACCGCGTTCTCGGCGATGCGCAGATTGGCCGGCGTCACCGAAACGCCCTGCTTCTGCAACTGGGCGATTTCATTGAGCAGCGCCTGTGGGTCGATGACGACGCCATTGCCAATAACCGACAATTTGCCGCCGCGCACCACGCCCGAAGGCAGCAGCGAGAGTTTGTAGACCGCGTTGCCGATGACCAAAGTATGGCCGGCGTTGTGACCGCCCTGGAAACGGACGACGACGTCGGCCTGTTCCGACAGCCAGTCGACGATCTTGCCTTTGCCTTCGTCGCCCCACTGGGAGCCGACAACCACCACGTTCGCCATAAAGCCTTACTCTCCGCGCCAGCGCTTTTAAGGACACTGACGCCGGGCGGTGCCGGTCAGGTCCACCCTCGGATAAAGGATGGGAGGCCCCGAGGCAAGGCAAAGCAGGACGCCCCAGGGCGCCGGGAACAGCTTTAATATCAATAGCTTCCAGTGGGGCTCAGCGAGACGCTGGGGATAGAACCACCGCTTTGTCCTTCGGCCAGCGCACCCGCCAGCCGAGCTTGATGTCGCGGGCCTCGCCTGGAGCCGCCTCGAACGCCCATTCCAGCACGCCGCGCCGGTCATGCAGGTCCCGCGCGGTCGGCGGCGTCGTCAGTTGGAGCATCTCGACCGCGATGTCCTCGTTCTCGCTGACCGGTATCTGGTCCTCGATGCTGACCCTGATCGGGAAGTCATGGCCGTTGCGAATCGCGGTCTTGAACTCGCGCTCGTCGGTCTTCGACGAGCCGGTGATGCCGACGGTACCTTCGGTCTTTCGTACTACGGTACGGGCGACTTTGACCTTGTCATCGGCGCCGAACCCGAGCCGGACCGCCTGATCTTTTGGTGTCAGCGGCATTGGCGAGCGGCCGACGAAGACGCCGTCGCGGTAAATCGAAACGTTGCCGGGCAGCAGCGGCGCATCTTCGGTATTCTTGAAACCCGCTTCGAGAAACGCGGTTTCGTCGAGCGCCGGCACCGCGCGCACGGTCAACTCCGGCGCAACAGCCGCGCTGGCGATGCGGAAGCCCTTGGCGCCTTGCTGCGCCGGCAAAGTGACGCGGCCGGGAATACGGAAGACGACCTGAAAGCCGGTGGCTTCGAGAACGGCTTCCTGTTCCTGCGCAGGCGCCGGCGCTGTCTCGCTTTTGAAGCGCGCGGTCGGGGGGCCGCGTCGCGTTGCATCTCGGCGAGCGGCCGAGGCAGCGTCGGATAGTGCGCGATCAGCGGCCGCAGGTTCGGTGCGCTGCCGCCGGCCGCGGTGCGGACCGTAGACACCGCGAGCGCGACATCGTCCCAATCCTCCCCGGTCGACTGGTTGATCTCGGCGCGCCGGATCAATTCAAGCGAAGGTTTTTTGCTTTTGCCGCCGATATCGAGCCGGGCGTCATAAAGCGGCGTCCAGCGCGCGCCGCGCACCGCATAGCGGCGGCGCCAGCGCTGAGATCGATGCGCAGTTCGAGCTTGCGCGGCGGATTGGCCCGGCGTTCGGCATCAAGACCGGCGAGCGCGCGGTCGATCTCGCGCTGCTTTACTTTCGCCTCGCGCACGGCGCCATCGGCGGCGGCGACTTCCTCGGCCACAGCGGCGAAGGCCGACCGCCATTCACTGAGCGGCCGCGCTTCGCCTTTGTCGCCGATACCGGCCGGCGCGCTTTCCGCGAAACGTTCCGCAAATTTTCGCCGCGCATTGGCGGCGGCAATCGCGCCGTCGAGCGCGGCGCCTCGATACGCTTGTCGATCTCGGGAAGATTGGCCGGCGGCGACGGCCGCGGCGTCCGTATATCGATAGCGCCGATGGTCAGATTTGCGCCGCCCTCGCCCTCAACACGCAGCGATGACGGATCGAGCGACAAAGGCAGATCGCGCGTCAGCAGCGTGCTGTCGCCGGCGGCGAGATCGGCCTTTATGATGCGGGTGACAGTGGCGCCGTCGGGATAGACAATGACATTGTCGATGCGTGACGTTGATTCGATATCGGCGGCCTGCGCAGCAACGGAAAGTGCGGCGAGTGCAATGCCAGCGCCAATACCAATGCCAGAGAGCGATAAGAGCCGGCGCATCGTGTGTCCTCCCGAAACAATCTGTCCGGCAGGAGCGTGATGGGAATTCAGGTTTCCATAAGGCGGCAAAACGGCGGAATTCGACTGCACCGCTTAAGACGATATGTGGGCCGGCAGCGGTAACGCACCGCCGCCTGCCCACATATTATTGCGTATATTTGACGTCTCTTAGAAATGCAGCGGCCTTGCGCTCTGCACCTGCGGCAGGGCGCGGACTTTGGCGAGCACGTCGGCCGGCAATTCGCCGTCGATCTCGATCAGGGCCACCGCCGAGCCGCCGGGCGCTTCGCGGCCAACGTGGAAGGGGGCGATGTTGATATTGGCCTCGCCCAGGGTCGAGGAGAAGCGGCCGATGAAGCCCGGCTTGTCGAGATTGGTAATGTAG
>JAQSCR010000429.1 GCA_029945495.1 Pseudolabrys sp.
GATGGCGACAAGGCGGCCGAGTTGTTATCGCTGCTCAATCCGATCAACCACGCGCGCACCTGGGCCGAGGTGCAGCGCTACAAGGTCGAGCCCTATGTGGTGTGCGCGGATATCTATTCAGTTGCACCCCACGTCGGGCGCGGCGGCTGGACCTGGTACACGGGATCGTCCGGATGGATGTATCGGGCAGGCCTGGAGTCGATCCTGGGTTTCACCGTTGAGGGCGACACCTTGCGGTTCGACCCGTGCATTCCCCGTGCATGGCGAAATTTCGAGATCGTATTTCGGCACGGTACGACACGCTATGAGATAGCCGTCGACAATCCTGCTGGAGTTTGCCGCGGCATTGCCCGCCTGGAACTGGATGACCAGGTGCTGCCTGACGGTTCAACTTGCCTCACGCTGGAGGATGACGGCGCCACCCATCGTGTCCGCGTGACACTCGGATGACGCATGCGCGGCGCCAAAAGCTGAGCACTGCCAAAGATGAACGCGGGGCGGCTAGGCCGCCTTGGGCCCCGGTGTATAGCGCACGCTGTGACTATGGTTCACGGCACACGTCTGCTCACGGCCGCACTTGATGCAGACGAATATCTCGTTGTCCAACTCAAGGGTGCTATTGGCCGATTCAATCCGCTTGAGCCGCAACTCGCCACCACAGTGCTGGCAGCGCGACGAGGGCGGCGGCTCGACGAGAGTACGCATGCGCTTTTTCCCTTCACTCGATAGGTTTCGGAGCGAGGCAACGAGGCGCTCGAAAGTGCCCCGATTTGAAGTTTAATTATATAAAATTCCGAGCGTCTTGCGCTAACGTTTCGGCAAGCACAAAGTTGCTCTTTTAAGAAGGGCGAGTCTAGTAACATTTTCGGCGTCAAATTGAGAGCAGCATCATATGCTTTTCATTTTGGTCGAGTACTGAAGCCCTAGGAAGGTATTGTCTTACTAGGCGTCAATGGGCGCGGTCGCTTTGATTTTCATCAATGTGTTTCGCTGCCGTTATCGGCGATCTCCCCCGTGAAATGGTCCTCCCTGGAGCCTGGTTTTGACCATGGTGACGCGCTTGGCTTTGGCGGGCCGGATCCCCGTTAGTTTCCGGGGGGGCCTCGGCGGCATCTTGCGCCGCCTTGCGCCTTCTTGCACCTGGGCTATCATGAGCCTGTATCGACGGCGTGCAGATTGCGATATGGTTCGAAGCCTTGGCCATCCGTACAGGGCGTACAGTGGGAGTGTAGTCGTGGCGACAGGTACCGTTAAATGGTTCAACCCAACTAAAGGATACGGCTTCGTCCAGCCTCAGGCTGGTGGAAAAGACGTGTTCGTTCATATCTCGGCTGTGGAGCGGGCAGGCTTGAGCACGCTCAATGAAGGCGCAGTGATCGAATACGAGATCGTTGCCAATAAGGGCAAGGAATCGGCGGAAAACATAAAAGTAAAGTAACGTAGCGTCCGTTCCGAATGTTCAAGCCCCGCCTCGTGCGGGGGGGTCATTCACGGGTTCATGCGTGCGTAACTGCGGGCGATTGCATTTCGCTCACGGGACGTTTGTGCTCGGTGTGCAGTTTAATGTCTAGTCGGGTCGACTTGGCGCGCGCCTCGCATGTGGCGGTGAGCCGGCCGCCCTTGAGTGGCCGAAGCGGGGTTTATGAGATTGCTTGTGGCCTAGCCGCGTCCGAGCGCGCCAATGACAGCTGCGGCCACGCCATCTGTGCCAGCAGTGTGTATGCCGCGCTGGCTGAGGCCGAGCTGCAACCGGATTGGGTCGCCGGCATCTCGATCGGCGCGATCAACGGTGCGCTGATCGCCGGCAATGCGCCGGAGCGGCGCGTCGAACAGCTCAAGAAATTCTGGGAGCAAATCACAACCCCGCCATTTGGTTTCGAGGCTTGGAACGCGCCGCGGTCGGAACCTAGCGATATCATGCGTGGCTGGATGAACCAGACGAATGCTGCAATGGCAATGCTGGGCGGGGCGCCTGGATTCTTCACACCCCGTCTAACGGCACCGTGGTTCATTCGGGCCGACGGCGCCGGCGCTACAAGCTATTACGATACGGCGAAGCTGCGCTCGACACTTGAGAGCCTTGTCGACTTTGACCGGATCAATTCGGGGCCCGTTCGCTTCACGGTCGGCGCTGTTAACGTGCGTTCGGGTAATCTGGTCTGCTTTGACACAAAGACGCATCGGATCGGTCCCGAACACGTCATGGCGAGCTGTTCGCATCCGAGATGGCGGGCAGGGTGCTGGACAAGGCGGTGCAGATATTCGGCGGCCGTGGCTACATGCGTGAAAACCCGGTCGAACGGTTGAACCGCGATGTTCGCGTCGACCGAATCTGGGAAGGAACGTCGGAAATCCAGCGCGTGATCATCGGCAGCCAACTGCGAAAGCGCGGGCCGTCTATTTTTACCGGCTGGGTGTAGCGAGCGAAGACGGCTCCGGCGGCACGCCATCTTCCCGTTGGCATTCGTGCGCGCCACCGGCCGGGCTGGAAATGCGCGCCAATAAGCCTAATGGGAGGCGATTGAACCTTATGGCGTGGTTCCCGAATCGTACCAATCACAGCGGCCGCAAATAAGTGGTGGCTATTTTGGCTGCTTCCGGAGATCGATGAGCGGCTTTGCCTTCCAATTGCGGTCGGGGGACACATCACTGGCCGCCACGATCTCCACCACGGGAGTGATACCGATTGTCGCCTTGACCTGATCTGCGACGCGGCGACGGAGACCATCCAGGTCCTCGCCCCGCGGCGACACCCGAATACGCAACCGGTCCATCGACAGGGCATTTCCTTCGACCTCGTTGTCGACGATGGCCTGGAAATCGGCAATGCCGCCATCGGCGGCGAGAACGTCTGCCAGGGCTTGCGGGTTGATTAGCATGCCCTTGATCTTGACGAAGCCGTCGCGCCGGACCGGGACGCTGATCAACCGTTCCGTCAATGCGCCGCAGTGCGGGCACTTCGACCGGCTGAGACGGGCGGTGTCGCCGAGAGCGTAGCGCAACATGGTTGTCCCGCGCCGGTCCAGATGTGTCAGCACGATGAGGCCTTCTTCACCGTCGGCCACGGGTTGATGCGTTTCCGGTTCGACGGCTTCAAAGTAAAACTGCAGCGGCGCAGGATTGTGATAGCCGCCACCCGGCACGCACTCCACCATGCCGCCCTGCATTTCGGTGGCGCCGTAGGAGACGCTGATCTTCGGGTCGGGCGCGCCAAGCCGTTTGAGTTGGTCCACCAGGTGCACGCGCGCTTCCTCGCCAAATCCTTCGCCGGTGACGAAAACCAGACGAACCGAAGGCAGGCGCACGCCAAGTTCCTCGGCGCGCGCAAGCATTTTGCGCATGTAGGACGGCACGCCCCAAAGGATTGTCGGGGTGGAGCGTCCGACCAGCGCGCAAACCTCGTCCATCCGATGGCCAAGGGCTGGATGGCGAGCGCTTGCCGTGCCCGGCAGGGCGGCAACCACCGGGATACTGAACACAGCAGCCGCGTTCATGGCGCGCGCAAAGGCGCCGTGCGGATAGCGAGTCAACGGAAACAGATTCATGATGACGTCGTCGGCCGTCACGCCGCGCAGCCGGAGCATGTTGCGGTTGATCGCGAGGATATTCAGGAAGTCATAGGAGGTCGACACGAAGGGCGTCGGGTCCCCCGTCGAGCCTGTCGTGTACATGACGTCCCAGACAATGCGTTCTTCCGCCTCATATTGATCGGGTAGGGCTAGCGTGAATGCGGGCGGATTGCCGACATAGTCTGCCTTGCTGGTGAGCGGCAGGCGGACGAGGTCATCCACGCCGCGGATATCGGATCGGCCAATACCGTGTTCGGCAAACAACCTTCGATAATGCGGATGAAAAATAAATACGCGATCAAGCGTCGCATTCAGAAATTCATTGCGCGCCAGCGTGAGCGCGCCCAGGTTTTCGTAATAGAGGTCGTCTGCCACGAGCGGCTCCTAGTCGATGGTCGAATAAGCCATGTCAGGTTCGTGGGGCGTCGGGGCGCCACAGGCCGGCGTTCTTGCCTTCAACCCGCGACATGCTCATCTGGTACTCGTATATATCCGGCCGGTAGAGCGCGTGCAGATGCTCAACGGGACGGCGGTTCTGGTCGTACACGGTTCGCTTCACCCAGAGCAGCGGCGACCCTGTTTCAACCCCCAGCCGTGGGCCGACAATGGTGTCCGCGAGCTTTGCGGAGACCGACTGGTCGGCGGCAGAAACCTTGATTCCGGCCCGCTCCATGAGCAGCAGAAGCGGCTTTTCTGAAAGCTCGCGCTCGTCGCAGTGTTTGCCGATTTCTTCAGGCAGGTAGGTAGTCAGGTGTGAGAACGGAATGTTCTTATGATAACGAACGCGGACGGCGCGTTGGACACGGGCGTCGGGCTTCAGCTTCAACTGCTGGGCAATGAGCGGCGGCGCCGGCATGTAGCCGAATTCGATCAGCTTGACGCGGGTTCGCAATCCCATTGCCATCAGGTTTTCAAAGATACCGCTGAGGTTCGCCGAGATCGCCTGAGGCGCCTGTGGAGTCTGCGCAAAAGTTCCGCGACCGCGCGCCCGTGTCACAAAACCTTCCTGTCTCAGGCGGTCCAGCGAATGCCTGATGGTGATTCGCGAGACGTTGAAAATCTGGCTGAGTTCGATTTCCGAGGGGATAGGCTTGTCGCCTGCGAATTGGCCTTCCTCGATCTGCTGGCGCAGAACGACGTAAACCTGATGGTGCAGCGGCGTGACCGCGTCGTTGGAGAGGCTTCCTGCGCGCACAAGGCGTTTCCCGTTTAGCTGTTGGACTGTCATCTCTTCGGAGTCGCGTTCGGCCATTGCATGCTTGCGCATGCCCTCAGCGCCCCGCCGAAAGCATGGTTATGATTTCGTCGGTCCGGCGCACGTCGCCGAAGCTTTGCAGGAAGGTGGTAAGCGCCGCAATGTGCGCCTCGTCGGTACGGGTCGCGTTGGCGTCCTCGACCATGATGGTTTTGAAGTCGGTCATCACCGCGTCGCGCGCCGAGCTGTCGCAGCAGACATTGGTCATGCAGCCGGCGATCAGGACGGTGTCGATGCCCGCCGTACGCAGCAGGATCGGCAGGTTGCAGGCGCCGGGGAGGAACGCCGACAGCCTATATTTATTGACGATCATGTCGGCGGGCTGCACGTCCAGCCCTTCATGAATGGCGTGCAGTTCGGCGCCGTCCTGGAGGGCGTCGAGGATGCGGCCGGAGAGTGCCGGATTGACCATGTTGTCGAAGAAATTCGGCCAGCCGGATTTGTCGAAGGTCGCGCGAACCCAGACAATGCGCCCACCCGCCGTCCGCATCGCGGCCGCGAGCTTGTTGACGTTAGGGACGACGGTTTGCGCTTGAGCCACATGCGATGGCGCGCCGGCATCCATAAAGGCACGCTGCAGATCGATGACAACGAGGGCGCTCTTTGCCGGCATTATGCTGTCGAAGACATGCGGCCTGCCGCGCCGTTCGGCGGCAGCCATGATCACCGATGCCGGCAATGGCGGGTGCATGGCAATTCTTTCCGTCGTCGGCATCGTCGTTCTCCGTCCGAACTGATTCAGCCCGCGCAACGCACATCGAGCACGGCGCTGCGTTTGTTGTTTCGTATCTCGGCAAATGCGCGTTCGATCGCATCGGGCAGCAGAGCCGGATAGTCGACAGTGTCGCCCCACAGATCGCAGGCGCGGGCGATGGCGGCATAGTCCGGGACCGGCTCGAACTGGGTCAGCGGCATCCGGTTGGCGCGCGTGGCGTGTCCATTCGGGTACATAGCCCGCGTTGCCCGCGCCACGGCGCCCCAGCCGGCATTGTTGAAGATCATCACGAGGATAGCGATATCCTCGGCCGCCGCGATCTGATTGCAGGCGATTGGGTTGGCGAAGAGATGGCTGCCATCGCCGAGCGCAACGATCACCTCTCGCTCAGGCGCCGCAAGCTTGGCACCTAACGCGGCCGGAAAGCCCCAGCCAAGACCGCCCGCCGGCGAGCTGCCGTAGAATTCGCCCGGTTCAGTGGTCTTCATCACCTGCCGGATCAAGGGATATTCGTTGACCAGGATCGACCCCGACGCGCGCGCGCGATCAAGACAGGCCGATGCCCACGCCATCGTGATCTGTTGCGGCTGCTTCGTTCCGGCGGCAAACGCCTTGCCACGAATTTCCGCGCAGCGCTGCCTAACAGACGTGAGACGGGTGTCGTCTCCGTTTTTCGCGCCGAGTTCCTCCAGCATGGCCTGGAGGAACAGCCGAGGGGAGGACCTCATGGTCAGATCCGAGCGGAAACCGCGCAATGGATAGCGCGCCTGCAATGGGTCGATACCGACCTGAATGACCTGAAGACCCTTAGTCGGGTGATCGCTCGCCGGCATCCATGGCACGTCGCATTCGAGTACCAAGATGACATCGGCTTCAGCCAGCCAGGGTCCGACTTCAAAGCCGCCATGATAGGCGTCCTCGCTCGACAGGTTGAGATGGCGTGGCCGGTATTCGATAACCGGTGCGCCGAGCCGGGCGGCGAGTTTTGACAGAAGCGCGGGCACGGCTTTGTCGGCGCCGGCCCGCGCGGTGATGATGATTGGAAACTTCGCGTTGGTGAGCATGGCGCAAGCCGCGACAATGTCGTCGGGATCGGGTGCGCCGGTGCGGGCCGGACGCATCAGCGGTCCGTTCTCGATCGAGGCGCCATTGGGCGCCATCGCCAGCAGTTCGCGCGGCAACGTCAAATATACCGGCCCGGACGGATCGGAATGCGCGATTGCCAAAGCGCGGTCCGTCGCCGTCACCAACTGCCGCGGATCCTTCAGCTCATAGTCCCAGCGCACGCTTTCGCGCACCATGCCGGCCTGGTCGAACATCTCCTGCGCCCAGTGGATGTTAAGCGAGCGGGCGCCCGGCGCGCCTTCCTCGAGGAAAGGCGTGCGGCCCGCAGCGAGAAGCAGCGGCACGTAGTCGCGGTCGGCATTGATGAGACCGTTGATGGCGTTGGCGGTACCAACGTTGACGTGCACCATCGCGGCTTGCGCGCGTCCGGACACCATCGCATGGCCGTGAGCCATCGAGATCGCCGCGTTTTCGTGGCCGCATATGATCGGGCGGGGAATGGCGATGTCATTTTGTTCGGCGCGCGCGATGCCTTCGACAATCGACGGAAAATCCGTGCCCGCATTGGCGAAGAGGAAATCGACGCCCCGTTTTTTCAGGAGCCTCAGCCACGCTTCACCAACCGTTTCGGGAGCCAATTCCATCTCACAACATCCTTGCCGACTTAGTATTATTCACATAACAATATACCAGACCACAGGGTGAGGCGAGACGGAATGTCTTTCAGGGCCATCGATATCGTGGTCAATCCACTCACACCGCAGATCGTCGCTTCGCGCCCGGCCTGGACGCGCACCTTCCACACCAAAAAGATTGGCCGCGCTGAAGCGGAGGTCACCTCGGTCACGCACGAGGACATGATCCGGCAGATGGACGAAGCCGGCATCGAGCGTTCGTTTCTGATTGCCTGCAAGCTCGGGCAGGAGGGAACTCCGGGCGCATGGCACATGCCTTATGAATGGGTTGCCGAAGCGGTGGCTGCCTATCCCGATCGGTTTTCCGGGCTCGCGGGCGTCGACCCGACCGAAGGGATGGCAGGCGTGCGCCGCCTTGAGCATGCGGTGAAGAACATGGGCTTCATCGGCGCGCATACCTATCCGCACTGGTTCGAACTCGAGCCGAACCACCGCAAATATTATCCTTTCTACGCCAAGTGCGTCGAACTCGGCATTCCGATCCAAATGCAGGTCGGGCAGTCCCTCGTGTATTATGACAAGAGGCCGTTACGCAGCGTTGCGCGCCCGATCCTGCTCGACGATATCGCCTGTGATTTTCCCGAACTGAAGCTGATCGGCATTCATATCGGCATTCCATGGGCTGACGAGATGATTGCGATGGCCTGGAAGCACGAGAATGTCTTCATCGGTTCGGACGCGCACAGCCCCAAATACTGGCCGCAATCCTTCGTCAATTACATCAATACGTATGGGAAACACAAAGTGATGTTCGGCACTGACTTTCCGGTGCTGGCCTTCAAGCGAACTATCGACGAGATCGACAGTCTCTCGCTTCGGGAAGATTCCAGACGCCTGTTTTTCAGGGACAATGCCCTGCGCGTCTACGGATTGGTGAAATAACGGCAACGGAGAGTCGCGATGCGAAAGCTTGTACTATCGGCCGCACTTGCCACCGCGCTTTTTACGCAGACAGCGCATGCACAGGAAGTCGTGACGGTCGGAATCGTGACCGCCCAGACCGGGCCGCTCGCCGCAGCCGGGAAATTCCAGATGAACGGCTTCAACCTCGCCGTCGAGCAGATCAACAAGACCGGCTTCGATGTCGCCGGCAAGAACTACAAGCTCGCGCTCAAGGTCTACGACACTCACTGCAGCACTTCGGAAGGCGCGTCGGCGATGCAGCGCCTGATCAGCGTCGACCAGGTGTCGGTCGTGCTGGGCGAACTGTGCAGTCCGGTGGTCTCGGCCGAGGCGCCGCTGGCGCAGGATGAAAAAGTCCCGCTTGTCATCACCGTGCCGACCGCGGTGAACCTGACCGAGCAGAACAATCCTTATCTCTTCCGCATCAATGCTCACAATGGCCAGCTGACGAAGGCGCTGGTCGACTACATTCTTTCGGCCGACGCGCAACCGTTGGCTTTTATTGCCTGGAACAACGATGCCGGTCGCGGCGGCGTCAACGGCGTCAAGGCGCTGTTGCCGAAAGATTACAAGCTTGGCTATGTCGGCTATTTCAACGTCGGCGAAGTGGATTTCTCTAGCCACATTACGAACATTCGCAATTCCGGCGCCAAGTCGGTCATGCTGCTGATGGATGAGGAGCCCGGCGCGCTTGCGATTCGCCAGATTCGCGATGCCGGTCTTAAAGTGCAGTTCATCGGCACCCTGGCCATGGGCTCCGACCGTTTCCTCAAGACGCTCAGTGCAGCCTATCTTGACGGCATGGTGCAATACAGTGCGTTCCCGCCCAACGCGCCGATCGAGCGGATCAAGAATTTCAACGAGGCCTACCGGGCGAAATTTAACGAAGAATCCCATGGCTTCGCAGCGCAGTCGTATGACGCGGTGTTCGCGGTGGTCGAAGCGATGAAAAAGGCCGGCAAGGTCAAGGGCGGCGCAGCGATCCGCGATGGGTTGAGCGCGGTTTCCTTCGACGGGGTGATCGGAAAGATTTCCTTCGACAATAAGGGGCAGGCCTCGCCCCCGGTCTACATCACCGAGTGGTGCCATGACGGCACCCGTAAAGTGATCTTTCCGAAGGAAATGAGCGCCGCATGCGGCGGCGGCTGATCCGCCAAGCTGGCTCCGGCCGCTCCTCCACGGCGGGGCGGCAACCTGGTCCCTGACGATTACGGAGCTAGTATGGCGACCGCGATTTTCGAGCAGCTTATCAACGGCACCATGATGGGCTCGATCTACGTCCTCATGGCGCTCGGCATGGTGCTGATCTACGGCGTCATGCACGTGCTCAACTTCGCCCACGGCGTGCTGTTCATGACCGGGGGCTACCTGACGCACTTGTTCTTCTTCAATCTAACCGGGAGCTATCCGCTCGCCATCGTGCTGTCGATCCTGACGCTGGCGCTGATCGGCGTCGTGCTTGAGGGCGTTATTTTCCGCCCCCTGCGCGACAATCTCCGGATGCAAATCGTCGCCTCCGTGGGTCTCATTCTGATCATCCAGAACGGTGTCATACAGTTGTGGGGGCCCCGCGCCCTGCAGATGCGCACGTCGAGCGTGTCATCACTGGTCAAGGTTGGTCAGCTCAGCTTCACGATGCAGCACTTCGTCATCATCGCGGTCGTCGTGTCGGCGGTGACGGCGCTGTACCTGTTCTTGACCTTCACCCGGCTCGGCACCGCGATGCGTGCCACCAGCCAGCATCCGGAAGCGGCGATCGTGGTCGGCATCAATCCGAACCGCATCTACGCGCTGACGTTCATGATCGCTTGCGCGCTGGCCGGCCTCGGCGGCGCGCTGCTCGGTCCGCTGTTTTTGATCTTCCCGCAAATGGGCGACGCGCCAATGCTAAAGGCCTTGTCCGCGATCGTTATCGGCGGCATGGGCAGCATACCGGGCGCCATCGTCGGCGGCTTCGGTATTGGCGTCGTCGAATCGCTGTCGACCCTTGTGATCCCGTCCGACTATCGCGACACCATTGTGTTCGCGATCCTGATCCTCATGCTGCTGCTGCGGCCGTGGGGATTGTTCGGCGTCCGCGTGCGCGGAGAGCACTGACGATGAAACCGTCGTTACCGCTGATCGCCGCAGCGACCATCCTGATATTTGGCGCTCTGGCGCCGGTGATCTTCAGCGGCGAGCCCTACGTGTTGTACGTGCTCACGCTGGCGCTGTGCTACGCGATTCCCGTCATCGGCATGAATCTGCTGTACGGCTATACAGGCCTCGTGTCCCTCGGCCATATGGGTTTTGCCGGCGTCGGCGCGTACACCACTGCGCTGCTGATGAAGAGTGCCGGCCTGCCTTTCGTTCCGGCGCTTCTGACGGGTGCTGCGGCGGCCGGCTTCGTCGGTCTGCTGGTTGGCATCCCGTGCCTCCGTTTGCGGAGTCATTTCTTTATCGTCGTGACGCTCGCCGTCGGCATGATTCTCTTTACTTTATTCAACAATCTGGACCCCATCACCGGTGGCGCGGAAGGTCTTCCCGGCATCCCCCGGCCGCAGGGCTTCACGCTTGGCTCGTTCGTGGTCGAGTTTCGCTCGGTGTCGGGCTTCTACATCCTGACTTTCATCATCACCGCCCTGGTGTTTGGCCTCCAGGTGTTGTTGGTGCGATCCGACTTCGGACGCGCGCTGTCTTCCATCCGTCAGGACGAAACACTGGCGGCGGCGCGTGGCGTCAACGTATTCGGGCACAAGCTGCTCGCATTCGTGCTGTCCGCAGCGATCGCTGGCGTCGGCGGCGCCATGAAGGTGCTGTTCCTGCGCACGGCGGCGCCGTTGTCTTTTGAGCTGCAGGAAAGCATCAACTTGATCGTGATGCTCATCCTCGGCGGCGCCGGCTACCTGATTGGCCCGATCGTCGGCGCCATCACCTTTGTCGCTTTGCCGGAATTTCTGCGCGCGGCCGCCGAAATGCGTTTGATCTTTTTCGGCTTCACCTTGCTTATCGTGGCGCGCTTTGCGCCGCGCGGCATCTGCGGCGCGGTCGTGGCCGGCACAAGGATACTTTCAAGGAAGGACAAGAACCTTGTCAGGCATTCTTGACATTTCCGGCGTATCGAAGAAATTCGGCGGCATCCAAGCCGTCGATGGCGCGAGCTTTTCGCTCGGCAAGCCCGGCATCTATGGTCTGATCGGCCCGAATGGCGCGGGCAAGACGACGATGTTCGACATCATCTGCGGCCGGCAAGTGCCGGACGCCGGCGAAGTCCGCTTCCATGCCCAGCGGATCGACGGCGTAAAACCTTACAAATTGGCGCGCGAGGGATTGGCCCGGACCTTCCAGGAGTGCCGCGTCCTGCCGGAAGAAACCTGTCTCAACAATGTGCTGTTTGCGGCCCAGGACAAGCGTCTCGGCAGCGAGGTGCTTCAGGCGTTCACGCGTAGCGCCACGGCGCGCCGCAGCGCGGAATTGGAAGCGCGGCGTCTGCTTAAACTCATCGATATCGAGCGCTATGCCGACGATCCCGCCAGCGCGTTATCCTACGGCCAGCGCCGGCTGCTGGAGATTGTCTCATGCCTCATGTCGAAGCCGCGCATTCTGCTGCTCGACGAGCCTGCTTCGGGGATCAACCCGACGCTGCTCAACACGCTGCATGACTTTCTCGTCGAGATCTATGAGGAGACCAAGATCGTTTTCCTGATCGTCGAGCACAATATGGAATTCATCATGTCGCTGGCCACGGAGATCGTCGTCATGCATCAGGGCAGGGTGCTGGCGCAGGGTGCGCCGGAGCGAATTCAGTCGGACAAGAACGTCATCGACGCTTATCTGGGATAGTCGTGACCATGCTCAAAGTGCGCGGCCTCAAGGGTGGCTATGGCGGCAGGCTGATCGTCGATGGCGTCGATCTCGACGTCGCGGCCGGCGAAATTGTCACCGTCATTGGCCAGAATGGCGCGGGAAAATCCACCATCCTAAAGAGCATTTTCAATATGGCGCCGGTGCGTGAGGGGGTAGTCACCCTCGACGACCAGGACATCTTCCCGGTCAGTTCTTATCAGATGTTGACGGTCGGTCTCGCCTACATCCCGCAGCATCACAGCGTTTTTCCGAAACTGACCATCACCGAGAACTTGCGCATGGGTGGCTATCTGCTGTCCGACGCCAAGCTCCTGCAGGAACGCGTGGCCAAGGTGGAAGACATGTTTCCGATCCTCAAGGAGCGCCGCAAGGAATATGCAGCGAGCCTGTCGGGTGGCGAGCAGCGCATGCTCGAAATCGCACGGACGCTAATCATGGACCCGAAAGTGGTGATGCTCGACGAGCCGTCGATTGGGCTGGCGCCGAAGATGGTCGATCTCGTCTTCTCGACCGCGCGCCTTCTTGCCGAAGCCGGCAAGGGGATTCTCATGGTGGAGCAGAATGTGAGAAGGGCGCTGCTGGCGTCGGATCGCGGCTATGTGCTCGAATTGGGCCAGGTGCGCATCACTGATGAAGCCCAGGCGCTCATTGCCGACGAGCGCGTGTCGCGCCTTTACATGGGTGTGCGGAGTTAGACCGCAGCAGAGGGCTGAGCGCGGCCGGGGCGAGGACGGCGGTACTGTCGAAGTCCGACGTGAAGGCTGGGGAATCCGGAGGGGGTCCACGATGCCGGATAGCGCCGGCGGTTTATGACCGCCGACGGCTTACGTTGACGTCTTTATGATGGGACCGATCCGCTCGCCGGCGCCGGATTTGCAGGGGCAGGGCGGCCGACCAAAGTCGACTGTTGTACCGGCGTCGTACCGCGCGCGTACTCATTCCGGCCCGCATAATTGGTCGCGCTCCCGCACGGCGGCCGCCCGGCGCTTGTCGATATAGGCAGCAATATCGACAACATGCACGCCGCGCATGGCCTTTTGGCTTGTTTCGGCACGGTAGATCGGCAAGGCGATGTCGCCGCGCAATACCTTTCTGAGGAGCTTTTCTGGGGTGAGGTGACTGAAGAAATCGCGGCAGACTTCCTCGATCGGAATAACCGTCCGACTGCCATATCGGCCCATCAGGAAAAACATGGTTGGCGCGGTGCGCATGTCGTCGGTGCTGGACATGCCACCTAACTTGGGCACAGGTCCGACATCCTGGCGAGGGAGAAAATCGTCGCGGCAATGAATTCTGGGGAAAACCTGCTGTGCAGGATCGCGTTACTTTCATCCACTCACTCAGCCCATTCATCCACTCGTTCATTCACTCATCAAGGGAGTGAACGAACGAGTGGATGTCGTTTGATAGTAAGGCGGCGGATGCCGGTCAGTCGTGCTATGACGACCTCATTCAAAATACACCACCGTTCGGAACTGGCAGCCGAATGGCGTGCCGAGACGCTGAATCGTGCAACAATGCGGCCATGTAGAAAATTATTCTACCGCTCGCGATAGGAAGTAGTCGAGCGGTCGCTACCCTCAGCAAAAGTAAAGCGTTGCAGATCGTCAGGCAAACGTTTCAAACCCGCAAAAGTAAACCGTTTCAGTTTGCCCAAAAGGGCGTTTCAAGTTGGGGTATGTAACGGGGGGACATCGCCAAAAAACCGCCGACACGGTTTTCAATGACGCGGCGCAGCAAAGGCTGGACTGAGATCTAGAATACGCCGACGCCAATTAAACGGAAACGGAATCAGATCTGAGGTCGTCCGTTATCCGATTCGGAAGAATATTTCTTTGCGCGGATTCGAGAGGTCGAGTTCAAATTCGTTTTGGAGCTTTCGGCTATCGATCTGTGAGGCCGATATGAAATTTAGGAGCCAACGATCGGGACACCGCCATCCCAAAAGAAGACGTTTCGACGGGGGTGCGTCACAACTCAGTCGGACTGCTCGCCAGTGCTCTCTCACCGAGCTGCTTTAGAAGGCCTTCGCCTATACATAAATGAAATTCGTAGGCTTGCACGCAAGACAACTCGTCCTGAGCGGTAATGTTCCACTCTCGTATTCACGTTGAGGCGTGAGCCGCCGGTCTTCGGTCTCCCAGGGGGGCGGAGATTGGCAGATCTCGAGGATAGGCGGCTCTCGTGGGCCTAACACGTAGCAGCAAGGTCAGTTCCGGCGGGATTTGAAATTATTAACCAGTCGCACGCGGCAGAAGAGCTGTGATTTGCGACGTAACAACTCATCTATGCCAAAACGACAAAGAGACGCGCCCATAAGCGTCAATGAAGACGTGTGGTTTTACGTGAACGATAAGTCGCTAGAGTTTGTCGTTTGGACAGTCGGCACGCCTGAGCACCCTCGCCAAGTACGGCAATTCCGTGTGCCTTACTCAAAACTCACGCCCTACATCATCAGCCCTAAAGACGGCGCGACGCCGCGCAAGGCATGAGCGGTCTCTCAGTAGAAAATCAGAACGGTAATCTCCGCCCGATCATTATCGCGATGATGCGGCAGGAGGGGCGAGACTTCGAGCGGTGCGAGCTCGGCGGTGAACCAATTCCGGTCGGCAAGTTCGACATCCACCACACGAGATATGAGGGCGCGACGTACTACGATCTTCGGATTGTGTGTCGGAGGTGCAACGCCACGGGGCTTATTCGGCAGGAACGGCTTAATTGCCTTCCATTCAAAATCCGTGAGTTCGTAGCGCATGATTCTAGGCTCCAGTTTGGAAAGTTTTGAATCACGCACCGGGTGATGCATCAACACGCCCCGGCCCCCCATGCCAGATGCCAGAGAGCCTCTCTGTTTTACTTCCGCTTTCGGGGGCACAGCCGACATGGCGGTATATGCTGGTGGCCGCGGCGCGGTCAAAAATGACCCGGAGCAGACATACTCCGCTCCTGCATGACTTTCAGAACATCTGTTGTTATCTGGCGTGCTTTCCCACCTTCCTGCGTCGTCGCAGACCAATCGTGACAGGAAGAGGATGACCTACTCCGCCATCGTCGTCGAATTAGGTCAACGATATTTACTCATTTTCTTTATGCGATTTATACACCCCATCATAAAATATGCGATTAGCTTTCAATCTTGATTGAGAGCCGCGCTACGGTGAATAGCCGACGCGGTGGGGATGGTTTTTAGCCTCTAACTCATCTTTGTGATCGTAGCAATTGCGCTTTTGAGCATGACGATCGTGGTCGCGGAGAATTGCGCGACCAGCGGTCAACGCACGCTTGCCGAAGCTGAAATGGCGAACGATCAATACGGCGGCGAATGATAACGATTACGAATGTGACCGGTCATGCAAATGCATCAAATTCGTTATTACCTTGCGCTATGTGACGAACAAAACTTTACGCGCGCCGCACAGCGTTGCGGTGTGTCGCAACCTTCTCTAACGCGGGCGATTAAACTGTTGGAAGAGGAACTTGGCAGCTCGTTGTATGACCGCGCGAACAACCGAATGACAGACATTGGAAATATCCTGCGATCTGACTTTTCGCTGATCGATCGAACCGCCGCTGAAATCAAGCGGAAAGCGGCCAAAAAACTCCCGCACGCTCGGCTAGACATCAACCGAGAGCAAGTAAGGGGTTATGAAAATACATAATTTAAGGGCAATCATCGCCGTCGGGTTGAAAACGAAGCAATTCATTTTCAGCCCAAGGTAACCGAGGGGGCACCTCTGATGGAAGAATTTATTACAGCACAGAATGGGGATGAGCGACGGAAGCAAGTCATGTCCGCTGATTACAATTTCAAAAGCGCAACGGTCGTTGCAATCGTTTGGCTGCTTTTCTATCTCGCAGTGCTTGGCGGCGTATTCCGGTAATGAACCTCGAGAGGGCTTGGCAGCATTGCGATAGCAGTTCCACAAATAGGCAACGAAAATCGGCTGAACAAAATTAAAAAGACAGCGTCAAGGATACCCTCGTGAGGTCTGTCGCTGCATTGCGGCGACAAAGGTCGCTATCGGTGCAATAGCGGACAACCGCAAGCGATGGCCTTGATCATGCAGCGATCAATGCCTGAACT